>JAGHEC010000417.1 GCA_021159525.1 Deltaproteobacteria bacterium
CATCGCAGATCCACGGGACGAAAGTCTTGGCAAGAACGCTCAATTGGCGTTGGCAGGCGGGTGTCCCCCGCAGATAAGTCACTGAAGAGACCAGCCCGGAGGCCCGGAGCGGAAGAAAAATCCTCCTGCCCCGGCGGTGCGTTCACTGTGCTTCCCCTAAATATTGAGCTGTTACAATCACAGTAAATCAGCCAGGCCTGATGCTTCTGGCAGCATATTTTTTAGATGTTCCTGGATCAGGATGCCATCCTGATGACTTTATGTCCGGCCCGAATGCGGAGGCCCGTGATGGGGCAAGACCAGTGTCCGGTATCCCTTTTGAGACAAGAACGTAACAATTTCTGGAGATAGATTCACAGGGGTTGCCAGTACCCGATGGCCATTAGGCCCAAAAAAGGTGATGCCGGGCACGGTCAGCTTGACATTGCGTGAGGCGTCGCCTTCCCTTGCCAGGAAGACATGGGGCCCCTTTACAAAAGGGATGCCTAAAAGATCGAGGATAGCGGAAACAATTTTCACCATGTTTTCTCCCTTGGCCAGGGAAAGGACCGGGATGTCGTTTTCTTCTAAGAGGGAAATGATGTCTGGGCCCAGGCCTCGTACATCAATGATATACCGTCGGCCCTTGATTTCGAGACAGAAATCTGCACAGACCTCAAACCTGAAGTCCTTGTTATGCGTTGCATAAACAGGGATGTTGACGTCGCTGGCAAATGTTGCACCTGTGAGATCCAATACAGCCCCGATCATTTCCTTCGGATCTTTGGCCGCACACGCTGATATCAGCAAGGGGGTGTTTGAGGTATCCGTTAAAGACGGCTTTGCCGGGTATTCGACAACTGTTACTCCGAGCAACTTCAGATAGCGCTTGATGACCGGCGGAATCCCCTGGTTTCCATCCTCCATCAGATAGATCGCCACAAAGCCCGGTTTTTTCCCTGAATCGGTTTGGGGCGGCGTAATTATCCAATCCCCGGTAATGGTAACAGGGACCTCTCCTCCCAGAACCAGCGGCTCATCCCTTCTTAGGATCTTTGGGTAGTTGAACGACCTTAAGATCTTGTCCAGTGTGGAACGAAGATCGTCGCGGGCAGAAAGCTGCACCACTCGGTAATTGGCCCACGTTGATTCCAATACGCCCACCACCTTGCTCGGGAGGGCGCTGTGCAGGTCCACAATGACGGTAATCCCTTTTTGAAGACGGACGATGGGATAGGAATCAGCTGTCAGGCGAATGTATCCGCCCGATTTTATGGGGATGATGTGTTCCCCTGAATCAATCCATTCCTCGCCCATTCCCGCGATGATGGCGCCCAGACCATCGGTAATGTAAACGGTGGGCTGGGCGGTTCTCTTTGAGGCCGTCTTCTCTTCTGTCCTCCGGGCTTTCTTTGATTTTGAAAGCCTGGATGCTGGCTTGGAAGAAGGGAGAGCTGGCACCGCCTTAACCGGGGGTGAGACAGGGGGGCTGGTTTCCGGGCCTGAAACAGGCGTTTCGGGTCGTTTGACTGGGATTGGCGGCTTCAGGGCCAGGCTCTGGCCAGGTCCCTCCATGTCGCTCCGGGAAGGGGATTCGGTTATGGTTTCAACATAGGAAGGCGGATAGTGGGGCAGATTGATCACCTGGCCCGCGAGCAACCAGTCCGGATTCTTGATGGACGGGTTGCATGCTGAAAAGAGCTTCAGGTATTCACGGTAGAAGGTCTTTCGCGAGAGATTAAATCGGTGCATGGCAATCCGGGACAGACGGTCGCCTCGCTTGACCCTGTATCTGTCATGTTTCAATCGGTGAGGAGTGCCCTTTTCCGATGTGCCTTCCGGCATTACCTTTACGAGGATCACAATCTTCTCTCCCGGCCGGATCAGATCCAAATCCTGAAGGGAGGTATTGAGTTTTCTTAACAGAGAGAGAAGCTCAGGGAGGTTGTGATCCTTTATCAGGCCTTTTTGCCTGAGGATTTTGACCAGGTAGTCGCCTTCCTTGACGACGTATTCCTGTGTCTGAAGGATGCCCTGTCCAAGACCCGGCACCTGCCCCGCCAGGTCTTTGTCGTCAGGCTTTGCCTGGCTCGAACTCGCGTCGCGAGAATCTTTCTTGTCTCGGGAAAGGGCTTTTTGAGCCCCTTCGGTCGATCCCGGTTTATTGAAAAGGGCAGAAAAATTCTTCATGTCATGGCCGGCAACCGGATGCCCGACAGATATGCTTTTTTCTTCGTATACATCTGGAAAACAGGGGGGCGTCTTATCTTGAGCCAGGCCGGTTGCCAGCACAGAAAGCACAAGCCATATAAAAAACAATGTCCCCTGCCAAAAGAAAATCCAGTTGCGATGATCGCTTTTCGTCATCGCTTAACTCCTCAGGCTGATCCCCCATATAGATTTGTCATTTTGCCCCTGCTCATTAACACCGGCTCTATGATTGATCTGCCAATACACGCTCTCAGCCGCGCGTGAAAAGGCCGAAGCCAGACCCGCATCATTTCAGATCCAGGCCCTTGAGGCCTGCTTGTTTAAGACCGCCTGCCGATGGCTCAAAACCACCCAGGAAAAGCTGAGAAAAGAGCGTCAGGGACGTGTTTCCTTTTGCCATGCCGCGAGCGAGAAAGGCATCAACCATCCGGACCGGGTTCAAAACACCTTTGTCAGGAGAAGCACATCCCCTTTCAGTTCGGCGCATCCTGCCCTGTTCTATCGCAAAAGAATTGTTCTTTCCCTCGATTATCCTGCCATCGCTTTCAAAGGCATATGGCTCTTCAACAAAAAACTGCTTAAAGGAACCCAAAAAATGGATCCTTTTAGCGGAAATCTTCTGTCCGTTGGATAGGCAGATCTCAGCCTCTCCTGAAAGGACAACGTCGTTATTTTGCATCCCCACAAGACAACTATCTCCCGAGATCCTGATCCAGCTGTTGTCAGGCGCCCGGATTTCCAGCCTGATGGGCGAAGCGCTGATCTCCACCACCACCCGGCTATTTCCGGGTCCTTTGGTCAGGTCTTCCTTTTCCAGGACAAGCTTAGCCGAACCGCCGACAAGGTCCCTGAAAATATTTAGTATCTCAATCGGGTTGCCTTCCCTCAAGGCAGGCCCTGCCTCGTCCGCCCTGGTCCCAACTTCCTGCCTGAGTCTGACGCGGGCATTCTCGATTGCCAGCCGGGAATAGTTGATAAAGGTGATGCCGCCTCGTCTGAGAGGCGTCCCCCGGATCTTGTCTGCCTGGAGTCTGACCTCTGTACCATTTTTCAGGAAAGAACGCAGATCGACGCCTTCCATCTGAAATTCCCACGTGGGACAGGAAACTAATCGAAAGAGATCCTTGGTTGGTAGGGTGGAGGTCTGTCCTTTCCCCTTGCCAAGGCAGAGGAATGCGGCAGCCCCTGCGATTATCACCACAGGGGTGATAAGCGTCAACATCATTTTTGGATGTGACCATCTGTGCATTGGACGCCTGTTGTGCAAGAGACTGCCGATCCTCTGCGCATGATACAGATCAATGCATGGTATCACCTCAATAATTAGGGGGATAACTGCGAACCTAGTGCCGGGGCAGAAGAATTTTTCTTCCGCTCCGGGCCTCCGGGCTGGTCTCTTGAGTGACTTATCTGCGGGGGACACCCGCCTGCAAAG
>JAGHEC010000071.1 GCA_021159525.1 Deltaproteobacteria bacterium
AAGACTTTCGTCCCGTGGATCTGCGATGGCAGAAGGAAGTAACATGGGTAACAAGGCAATGGCGGGCAGGCTTGCCCCTTTGGCATTCTCGCATTCGTCGAGCTGCGGCTTCCCCCACTGATAAGTCGCAAAGAGACGGCGCCCTCCCGGCAGTCGCGTCAGAAAAACCCTCCTGCCCCTGTTTATTGAGCGATTACGCCAAAAGTGCTCTAATTAAACCCCAGCCGTGCCCGAGCCGGGTTTTAGTTCAGGCACTAATTAAAGGCCGATATCTTTCATCTCCGAAGAGGACAACATTGTGCCGGGAACAAAGAAGCGCCTCTATCCCCGCAGGGCGCTGTCCCGGTTAATTCAATCTACCTGAGTGCGCGGCGTTAGGCAAGCTTAGAATAATGAATTTTTTGATGAAATCAGGCAGCCCCGGCCTTGAGAATAAAGATTTTCTGGATTTTTCGATTTTATGTATTAAATTTGTGTTTTAATTGAGTATAATTGTAGAGGATGCGATTTTCATGGCCATGGGATATCGTGTTCTCCTGATTACGGCAACATCCTGGTGCTTGAAGAGGAAGCGCATGAAGATATTCATTGTAGGAAAGACGGGGATGGTAGGGAGCGAATGCAGGAAGGTCCTGAGCCGAGACCACGAGCTGATTTGTCCCGGAAAAAAAGAGGTCAATATCATCAGCTGGGACGGGGTGATTGAGAGCCTGACGGAATCGTCTCCCGACGTGATCCTCAACTGCGTTGGATTTACTGATATGAAGGCCTGCGAGACAGAAGAATTTGACGTTCGTAAGATCAATATCGAAGGCCCCAGGAACCTGGCCCAGGCATCCGCCCGATTCGGCTGCAAAATGGTTCACGTGTCGTGCGGCCATATCTTTGACGGGCAGAAGCCCATGCCCCAGCCCTATTTTGAAGACGATTCGCCCAATCCCGTTTCTGCCTACGCGAAGAGCAAACTGGAAAGCGAGACAGCGGTGAGGGGCAATTCTCCCGATTATATTATTGTTCGATCCATGTGTCTGTACGGGGCAACCGGGAAAAACCTGGTCAAGTCCGTTTTGGCACAGGCCCTGCGCAAATCCACCAAGGTTCTTCGGGTGCCGGTTGATCAATATGGGGCCCCCACATGGAGCTATCGACTGGCATTGCAGATCAAGGAACTCATTGAAAGCAACGGAAAGGGTACCTATCATGCCACTGCGGCCGGTCACTGTAGTCGTTTTGAGTTCGTCTCTCACGTGCTGAAGGCCCTGAACATCAACATTCCGGTTGAGCCCTGTTCACTGAAGGATTTAAAGGATGCCGCGGGCTGGTCTCCCAATTGTCTTTTGGAAAACAGGCTTGCCAAAAAACAGGGAATTGACGTGATGGTGGATTGGAAGACGGATCTGGACAGATTTCTCAATATGTCGGGCGACGACCTCATCAAGGAAGCGCGAAGGCGATGAAATGGCTGCTCTCACTCCTCGGACTCTCCTATCTGGTGAGCCCATACGACCTGTTCCCGGACTTTTTTGTGGGGGTGGGGTGGCTCGACGATCTCATCATTCTGGGCCTCCTCTGGTGGTATCTCTATGTCTACCGCAAGCGCCGATACGGCTATGAGGGCCCCGGGCCAGATACTCATCATCAAGATGCAGGAAAAGAGCGGACCGGTACAGGGCAACGGGCCGTGCCCAAGGATGCCTATACGGTACTGGGCGTATCCCCGGGGGCATCGGCCCGGGAGATTCGGGAGGCCTATCGTTGCCTTGCGAACCAGTATCATCCCGACAAGGTTGCCCATCTCGGCAAAGAATTCAGAGAATTGGCCGAAATCCGGTTCAAGGAGATCCAGGCAGCCTATCAGGAGCTCAGTTCCAGACAGGGGCGCTAAATGGACCGGCCCAGGACCCCTCCCTCGTAAATAGCGGCCTTCGCACTCCTGGGTTCCAGACAGTCCCCGATCTGGTGGACTTCATAACCCAGGTCTTTGATCTCGTGGAAAAGCCTGTCATCCGGCCGGGAACCTATGGCAATGACAACCGCGTCCGTCGGCAGGAATACCTTGTCCCCCTTGCTGTCCACAATCATGGCCCCGTTGTCTGTCACCCGGCTCAGCCTGTACCCGGTCCTGATGTCCACGTTCCCTTGCTCGAGCTTCTGGATAAGGATCTTTTTGGTCATGCTCTCCAGTTTGGCTCCGATTCGCGGGAGCATCTCCACAATAACCACCTCATGCCCCTTTTCTGAGAGATGGAGCGCGACCTCGCAACCGATGGCCCCGCCGCCAACGACCACCACCTTCCGGCCAATGGGCGGCTGGTGATTCAAGGCCCGGGGTACAGGGATCACAATGGGCTTGTCGACTCCCTCCACAGGCGGAAGCAGTGGCCTCGAGCCGGTGGCCATAATCACCACGTCGGGGGACAAGGCACAAACCGTATCGCTGGTGGCCTCCTCATTGAGATGGCAGGCAACCCCGAACCGCTCGATTTGCCGCTTCTGAAACCGGATCAGACTCAGGAGCTCCTTTTTGTATGCCGTGATGCTCCCCAAGATAAGCTGGCCCCCCACCTCTGGCTGTTTCTCAAAAAGGTGGACCTCATGGCCGCGCCTGGCCGCTACCCACGCCACGTTCAATCCCCCCGGTCCCGCGCCGATGACCATGACCTTTTTTCGGATCTTGGCAGGGTGAAAGCCCATCTCCTTTTCACGGCCGAGGACCGGATTGACCAGGCATTCGATGCGGCCCCGCCGGAAAATGGACTCCATGCAGGTGTTGCAGGCAATGCACCGGCGGATGTCTTCCAGCCGGCCTTCCCTGGCCTTTTTGGGCATTTCCGGATCTGCCAGAAGACCTCTCCCGATGCAGACCAGATCGGCGATCCCCTGCTCAATCAACCCATCGGCTATTACAGGATCGTTGATCCTCCCCACAGTCATGATGGGTATATTCAGCGCCTTCTTAATCTCCCCCGCATATCCCGACAGGCAGGCCTTTTTCATAAACATGGGCTGGGAGATCCACTCAGGAGTGGCGTCATTGCCGGCAGAGACTTGAACCACATCCACGCCGGCCGGGATCAGGATCCTGAGTATCTCAATGCTCTGCTTTACATCCAGCCCGTCCTTTACGAATTCCATGGCGCTGATCTTGAAAGAGATGGGAAAATCCTGTCCCGCCCTGGCCCTTACCTCGCGCACAATCTCTTCGGCAAAACGGGTTCTCCCGGCAATATCCCCGCCGTATCGATCCTCCCGAATATTGGAAAATTTTGAAAGAAACTGATTAATAAGATAGCCGTGGGCCCCGTGTATTTCGATCAGCTCAAAACCGGCTGCCACGGCCCGTTCAGCCGCATCCCCGAATTTTTTGACCAGGGTCTGGATTTGATCCACGGTCAGGGGAGTGACATCTCCCCGAATAGAGGGACACGGGACAGGGGAAGGGGCTACCGGCTGTTTACCGATCACCCTGGCGGAGGTCTGTCGGCCCCCGTGATGGATCTGGACCGCCGGGACCGCGCCTTCTGCCTTCATGGCCGCGGCGATTCTGGCAAGTCCCTCCACAAACCGGTCGTGGTATATCCTGGCCTGGTGCGGCGAAACAATCCCTTCCGGGGATACGGCGCAGGCCTCCACAATGACCATGGCCGGCCCGCCGGCGGCCCTGAGCCGGTAATGCTCCACGGTCCTATCCGTGATCGTCCCGTCGTCCTCTATCAGGAATGAGGCCAATCCGGGCATGACAATGCGGTTTTGCAATCGGCATTTCTTGATGTCAAAACTGGTAAACAGATGTTTCACCGTGTCTCTTCCCCCTAATCTTTTAGGCCTGTAATCGCCGTGTTATA
Source organism: Deltaproteobacteria bacterium (assembly GCA_021159525.1). GTDB lineage: Bacteria > Desulfobacterota > DSM-4660 > Desulfatiglandales > Desulfatiglandaceae > AUK324. Next base: position 3,846 of record JAGHEC010000071.1, read on the forward strand.
GGAGCCTCTTTCTATTTTGTCAAACAAAAAGACCGGAAACCGGCCCTCTTCCGCCCGCCGGAAGGCATCCCGGGAACCTGTTTAACCGGCTATTTACAATGGGTTTTATGAAAAAAAGGCAGCTCCGGCGGCTGAAGCTGAAGGTGAAATTCATGTTGTAGGGTTTGATGGGAAAGGAGTTCCTGTCATTAAGAGTGAGGCAGCCAGGATTCAACCCCGCCTGGGTAA
>JAGHEC010000175.1 GCA_021159525.1 Deltaproteobacteria bacterium
CATCGCAGATCCACGGGACGAAAGTCTTGGCAAGAACGCTCAATTGGCGTTGGCAGGCGGGTGTCCCCCGCAGATAAGTCACTGAAGAGACCAGCCCGGAGGCCCGGAGCGGAAGAAAAATCCTCCTCCCCAGGCGGTACGTTCACTGTGCTTCCCCTAAATATTGAGCTGTTACCTCACAGGGCTATGGATTGCAGGAGTGCCCGGGTTTGGAAGGAGACGATCGGCCGTGACCATGTCTCCGTCTCCCGATGATCGGATATGGAATCGCGATGATTAATAACCTGCTGAAATTTCTGAAGGCCGATGTCTGGAGGATTCGTCTGAGGGACCTTTCGAAGAGAAGATCGTTCGGGATTCGATTGCTGCGGATCGTGCTTCTGGCTGCCCGGGGATTTGCTAATGACCGGATCCATTTGAGGGCCTCGGCCCTGACGCTCTATTCCCTTTTGGGCATCGTACCCGTATTGGCCATGGCCTTTGGTATTGCCAAGGGATTCGGGTTTGAAAAAGTTCTGCAGAAAGATCTTTTGGAGGCCTTCCATGGCCAGGAGGACGTGGCTATACGGATCATTAATTTTGCCCATTCCCTTCTCGATGCAACCAAAGGCGGGGTGATAGCGGGCGTTGGCCTGGTGGTGCTTTTCTGGGCGGTTATCAGGGTGCTGAGGGATATTGAGAACTCTTTTAATGCCATTTGGGGCATCAAAGAGGGGCGAAGCTTCGCAAGGAAGTTTAGCGATTACCTCACCATTATCCTGATCTGCCCCATTCTGTTGGTAATGTCCGGGAGTATCACCATCTTCATCAGTACGCAGGTGGAGGCGATGACCGCCCGGTTTGCCATTTTGGGATATATCAACGATCTTATGCTCGTGTTTTTGAAGGTATTGCCCTACTGCGTACTCTGGGGGCTTTTCGCCTTTCTCTATATTCTGGTACCGAATACCAAGGTAAATTTCAGGTCAGGTCTCATCGCAGGCATTATTGGCGGGTCTGCCTTTCAGGCGGTTCAGTGGGGGTATATCCATTTTCAGGTGGGGGTCTCCAGATACAATGCCATCTACGGAAGCTTCGCTGCGCTTCCCCTCTTTTTGGTCTGGCTTCAGCTCAGCTGGAGCATTGTCCTTATCGGCGCAGAGATCGCGTTTGCCCATCAAAATGTGGAAACCTACGAGTTTGAACCTGATGTTCAGCGAATCAGCCTCTCCTTCAGGAGGCTCCTTTCTTTGATGGTGGCCCATTTACTGACCCGTCGTTTTGCCGAAGGAGAGAGGCCGTTGAACGCACAGGAAATCTCTCAGGTCCTCGAGATTCCCATTCGCTTGCTGAGGGAGATCCTCTTCGATCTGGTGCACAGCGGCATCGTCTCTGAAATCAAGACCCCCGGGGGAAACGACCCTGCCTATCAGCCCGCCATGGCACTTCACCATCTCACGTTGGCCCGGGTTCTGGATGCCATGGACCAGAGGGGGGCAACCTCCATTCCGGTGGCGGAAACAGAGGCATCCGCGGTGTTGGCAGAAGCCCTGAAAAGGTTCAAGGAGGCAATAGATCAGTCCCCCGCCAACCGGCTTTTAAAGGATATTTGATAGTATCACCTCAATAATTAGGGGGATAACTGCGAACCTAGTGCCGGGGCAGGAGGATTTTTCTTCAGCTCCGGGCCTCCGGGCTGGTGTCGCGTAAGAAAAAGCCTTCTGCAGCTATTTATTGAGCTATCACCCCCCGATTCCTCTGGCTTATGGAGATGATGCAGGATATGATATAAGAAACGTCAAGTGTGCGACGGAGGAAGCCGATCATGCCCATATATGAATATGCGTGCCAACGCTGTAAAAACGAGTTTCAGGCCCTTGTCATGAGCAGATCCGACCAAGAGGCCTTGGTATGTCCGATCTGCGGCAACCACGAACTGAACCGACTGATTTCGCGGGTTGCTTACCATCAGTCTGAAAAAGACCGTCTGGACAGTTTTGATCCCACGGCGCGGCAGAGTGACAGCTTCTACAAGGACAGCAGGAACATCGGTCTCCAGGCCAAAAAGCGGTTACAGCAGATGGGTGTGGATCTGGGAAGCGGTTTTGAATCAAAACTTGAGAAACTGAGGACTGATCCGGGGTCTGTATTGAAGGACAGCGATTAGGCGCGTGAGAATGGTTAAGGCCGGGCTAACGGCCTCAACCAAACAGTTTTTGCCCAAAACCCAAAAGCGTTCGGCCCGCGGGGGGTCACTGCCTCCCCTCCAAGACGGGACAAAAACCGGTTACAGCTCGTGGGAACGGCAGGTGAGCGTTTGAATTCGTTCTGGTCCAGCCCCAAGGACAGTCTTTCATAAGACGGTAGTCCTTGCCTGCCTTTCCATAAAGGCTATTACGAGTCAGGGGGCGGCCGCCGAACGCTCCGTACGCATTTTGTTGTCCCGTCTTGGAGGAGAGGCAGTGACCCCCATAGCGCGGGCGGGAGAAACCAAATACAGCCCGGGGGCGGGAGGCAGAGACCCTCACGGGCAAAGTGCTTGGCGCGTTGCAGAGAAATTGCAAACTAAGCTTCCAAGCCCCGATTCATGTTATTATCCCTGCTGCAGGGCCACGCTCAGAGAATAGATTTTTTGCCGTGCATCATTGAACGGGCCCGAAACATTCATGGAGTGATTGGCAAAGATGCTGCCGGAAGAGCCGTTAAACACGATCCACGGCTCAAAATGGCACCTGTCCAGGAGCTCTATGATCTTGTCGATCAGCCTGAGCGACCTTTTTCGTTCCAGTACTTCATAAAAATCGACTCGTATGGCCTTGAATGATGCATGCAGGGCATAGGCAACGCCCTGGGCATAGTAAAAATTGTCGTCGATCTGACGCCAGGGGATATCGAGCTGGACCAGATCGCTCCCTACAGTGGTTTTCCCGTCTTCCTCGCTGACAGGAAGGACCTTGCCCTTGCGCTGGATTGCATTGATCAGCCGGGTGTTGACCCCGCCCATGAGCGAGGCATACTGGTTCAGGAGTTCTACCAGATTGTCTGACCTCGGATAAAAAGAGGATGTCCCGCTCTTGAGACCCTCATAATAGGCCCGGAGATCCTTGAGGGCCTTTTTCCATCTGCTTTCTGCCGACGGAAACCACCATTTGTAAGGATCGTTGGAAAGCGCGGTAAAGGCCCCTTCAGCCCAGCGGTCCAGCTTGTCGGTTGTGCGCATGCGCGAAAGGTTGTCCCTCAGAACCCGTATGTTGTAGCGCACCACTTCCAGTTCACCGATCTGGAAATTGGGCATGTTGTCCAGGAAGACCGTAGGCCAGAAGAGATCGTTGGGGAGCCAGTTATCCACCATCTGTTCAATGAGGATCTCATTTACGGTTACAAACGCAGCCCCTTTCACGTCCTTTTCCACCTGACCCAACTGGATCGGCTCGGGCTTTCTGGAATTGATCGCCATAATGATCAGGCAAACCACGACCAAGATCAGGATCACAGCGCCTATAATGCCGGCCCGCTTCTTTTTTCCTTTTCCTTCAATCATCGTCCCTTCCATTTCGCATCCCCTCTGAAGTGGCCTCCCACATCATGATGAACAGGCTTTAATGAGAAATCTTAGAGGTGCGCAGCCCCATTTGTCAACAGCTAATATGGATGCGCCCTCGTATTAGGACCTCTGAAGATAAGGGTCCCGCAGGCCCTTTTTGTAGATCTTGCCTGACCCTGTTTTGGGAAGGGTCTCCAGAAAATCGACGCTCTTGGGGGCCTTGTACCCGGCCAGGTCCTTTTTGCAGAACGCGATGATCTCCTCTTCGGTGGCCGTACACCCCTCCTTTAGGACCACGCAGGCCTTCACCGCCTCTCCCCAGTGGGCATCCGGCACCCCGATCACCGCTGCCTCCAGAACGGCCTCATGCTGATAGAGGACATTCTCCACCTCAGTTGAATAGACATTTTCGCCCCCGGTCAGGATCATATCCTTTTTACGATCCACAATGGCAACATACTGCTCTTCGTCCATTACCGCCAGATCCCCGGTGTAGAGCCATCCGTCTCGAATGGCCCCTTGGGTCTCCTCCGGGAGATGCCAGTAGCCCGGGGTGACCGTGTCGCCCTTGACGATAATCTCTCCCACCTGCTGACTGTCCGGCGCCACGTCGTTTCCCATGTTGTCCACCACTCTCAGGCTGACGTTGATGAACTCCCGGCCGGTCTTGGCCTTGAACCTGAGCTGCTCCTCCCGGGGCAGCGTCTTGAGATGATCTTTGAGAATAGAGAGGGTCAGATAGGGGCTGGTCTCGGTCATGCCATAGGTCTGGATATAGTCGCACTTAAGGGTCTCTATGATCTTTCGCACGGTTTCAGGGGCAATGGGGGCCCCGCCGCTCAGGATGACCCGGAGGCTGGAATAATCAAAATTGTCTACTTCAGGGTGATTGACCATCATGTTGAGCATGGTGGGGATCAGATTAGAAAGGGTGATCCTTTCCCTTTCAATCATCTGAAGTACCTTGAGCGGCTCAAATTTCGGCAGAATCACATGCGTGCCGGCCACCCAGGTAATTGCAAAGGTGGCCCAGGCATCGGCCAGGTGAAACAGGGGAGCCACATGAAACCACCTGTCGCTGTCGGTCAGATGGAGCTCGGCAATTGTCCCCAGGGCATGGCTCTTGACATTCTTGTGCGTGAGCATCACCCCTTTGGGACGGCCGGTGGTCCCGCTCGTGTAATAAAGCTGGGCCACATCGTCGTCCTGTATCCCCGGATCCGACGGGACCGTAGGCGTTTGCCCGGCCAGGAGCGACTCATAATCCAATTCCCCGGTTCCGGAGATCTCAAAGTCCCTCCGGGTCCAGATGATCCGATCCGGGGCGGAGACCGATGCATGAAGCTCGTCTACCTTTTTTCGAAACTGGCCCTGGGCGATGAGGATACGCGTCTCGCTGTCATTTAGGATCATTCCAAGTTCCCTGGCAGACAGCCTGAAATTGAGGGGGACCAGGATAACACCCAAGTGCGCAGCGGCAAAATAGGCCTCCAGGAATTCATTTGAATTCTCATGAAGAATGGCCATACGATCATTGCGTCCGAGGCCCAGGGAGATCAGGCCCTGGCACAGTCGCCAGACCCGCTCGCCAAAGGTCTGATAGTCCATACGGGTCTTACCGCAGACCACGGCCTCCTTTTTGGGATGGAGTTTGATGGCCTTGGGCAAGAGTTCATTAAGTGGCATACACATACCTCCGCGGATAAAATCGCTAAATAATAGCTTTTACCTTAAGAGATTCGCACCGGAATTGCAAGTGGGGTTGAAACGCAGCAATTGGGAACCGAGGCGTCAATCCTTGACGGGCGTTCAAATGGCGATCATGGGCTCCACCTTAATATGCTCGTAGAGGATTCCCGAGAAATAGGCCTCTGCGCTCTTGTTCTATGGTTTGTTCTCATATTTTCGAATGCTTCTCCAGCTCCTGATGACCTGCAGAAACATATGAGACTCCGTAACCGTTCACGGGGGCTTGGGATCTCCCTGATACACTGATATGAGAAAATCGCATCAGCTCAATAATTCGGGGGATAACAGCGACCGTAGTGCCGGGGCAGGAAGATTTTTCTTGTGCTCCGAGGGATCTGGATTTCTGTGGCGTTTATGCCATATTTTGTGCTATCAAAAAACGTTATATATTGATCTTTAAGAGCCGAATCCTTGACTTTTTACCCTACTTACCATTGACGACAGGCTGGATGCGAGAGTAAATCCTCCAAAACAATGATCACGAACAAAAAGCGAAAACCCGCGCATCAGTCAAGGCCAGTGACACAGATCATTCGCGGGGCCATACTCCTCGTACTGATCCTCCTGGCAGGCACTGCGGGATATGTTATCCTTGAGGGGTGGCCGGTTCTCGATGCCCTGTACATGACCATTATCACGATCACCACAGTGGGTTTTGGAGAAGTGAACGTGGTTTCAAGCGGAGGGCGGATCTTTACCATCTGCATCATCTTCATGGGCATGGGTACCATAGCGTACAGCCTGGGCATGGTGGCCCAGCTTATGGTGGAAACACAAGTCAAGACCGTCCTGGGGAGGCGTAAATTGGGAAGGAAACTGCGATCCATCAAAAATCATTACATTGTGTGCGGATTCGGGCGCATCGGGAAAATCATTGCACGCGGTCTGAAAGCACATGGGGTCCCTGTGGTGGTGATCGATCAATCCCTGGACTCAAAGGAAATTCTGGAAGAGGAGAACATCCCCCACATCATCGGTGACGCCACCAGCGACGACAACCTGATCGAAGCCGGCATAGAGAGGGCTAAAGGTCTGGTGACGGTGGTATTGTCCGACGCGGACAATCTGTTTATCACCATGACTGCGCGGGGGCTCAATCCGAAGCTGTTCATTGTTTCGCGAGCGGATGATGATGCAACTGAAAAAAAGTTGATGCGGGCCGGGGCCAGCAAGGTGGTACTTCCCTATCTCATTGGCGGCATGAGGATGGTCCACACCATTTTGAGACCCGCGGTCATGGATTTTATTGATTTCACCATGCACAAATCCAACATCGAGTTGAAACTTGAAGAACTCCTAGTGGGGGAACGATCCAGATTAAGCGGCGTCAGCCTAATTAATTCGGGAATTCGCAAGGAGATGAATGTGATTATCGTGGCAATTCGTAAACAGGGAGGCGAAATGGTTTTCAACCCATCGTCGGAAACCGTGATCGAAGCCGGGGACACCCTGATCGCCCTGGGGCCTGTCAAGGATCTGGACCGCCTTTCCGACATATTGCGCCACTGAACCGCATCAACACTTTTAACAGAGACAACCATGAAGAGAACGATAAAAAGATTGAGTGTATGTCTGTGGCTCCTAATGGCAATGAGCCCTTTTTCGGTACAGGCGGATGGGAGGGATCATTCGGAGGTCAGCAGGGGTCAAACCGTGTACATTCCCGTTTATTCCCACATCTACCAGGGGGACAGGGAAAGCCCTGTCTACCTGGCGGTTACCCTTAGTATCCGGAATGTTGACCCAGAAAGTCCGATCACCATCTTGTATGCCGACTATCACGATTCCAAGGGATGTCTGTTAAAAAAATATCAGGAAGGGCCTGTACAACTCCCACCATCGGGTTCGATACGTTACGTAGTGGCTGAGTCTGACAAGGCCGGGGGATCCGGGGCCTTCTTCAGAGTGGCCTGGCAATCAGAGGATCCAGTCACTTCGCCTATTATGGAGTCGGTCATGATCGGGACCAAGTCCCAACAGGGGATTTCCTTCACATCTCGGGGACAGGGAATTGCAGAAGGCACTCTGAAAATGGCACGCACGAACCCGTACGAAAAAATCCTCCGACTGGCAGACGGGTGGGTGCCGGCACTGACATCCGGGGATATCAAAAAAGCTATCGACTTTTATACGGAAGGTCCGCTTGTGGCCGGGCCCGGCAATAATACGGTCCATGTTGGATCAGGGAAGGTTCGTGAACTGCTCGCACACCACCTAAACAACTACCACGTCACGGATTGTTCCTTCAGGGTTGAATCCGTAACGGTTGATCATGGCTGGGCCGAACTCAGGGGAAAATTCAAGGCCGTCTGGAAACCCAAAAAGGCGGGCGTACCTGAGGAAAAGGAATTCAGCAATTACATCTGGCTCCTGAAGGAGCAGGCAGACGGGTCATGGAGGATTGCACGATTTCTGTTCTATCCGGCCAAGTGAATCAAGCTCAGAGATTTGGAGAAACTGCTGCAAAGCCAAGAATGGCGAAATGTCAAGGATGGTCCAGGTTTTGAAAACACCGAGTTCGAATTCAAATGCAGTGATTGGGAAAGGCCCCGCCGATTTGTGGCCATCCGTGAAGCCATCACAAGCGAAGCGGAAGAGGATTTCCTGTTTGATCTTTCCAAGGTCGAGTATGCCTATTTTTATTGTGTGCATAAGCCATTTCGCCGCAGAGATCGATCCCGCATGCTTTCTGCGGCCCCGGGGCCCTGCTGAAATCCGGTCCAATGGGACACCATCAAAGGCTGACTAACGAATCCAAGCGTGAGGCATGGAAAATGAAAGAAATGCTCCAGAAAAACATGGCCCATATGACATACGGCATCTACATCCTTACCACGCGGTTTGAAGACGCCATCAACGGCATGGTCGCTTCCTGGGTCAGCCAGGTTTCCTATGAGCCGGCCCTGTTGATGGCGGCTGTCCACCCCAACCGCTATTCCCATGAATTGATGGTCCAAAGCGGAACTTTCGCCCTGCACATTATTTCCAAAGAGCAAAAAGATCTTTTAAATCGTTTCAAAGGCCCGGACGCTCAAGAAAAGTTCGCATCGATTCCTTGGAAAAAAGGCATGAGCGGATGCCCCATTCTGACCGACTGCATTGGCGTCATGGAATGCCGGATCATACAGCGGTTTTCCCCGGGCAACCACACCCTGTTCATCGGTGAGGTGGTCAACGCGGCCTTTAACGCAGAAAGGGCGCCGCTTTGCACCTTGGATTATGAGAGGACTTACCTCGGCAAGACGTGATTTATCTCTTGCATCAAGCCTGAGAGCCTGTTTCGCAAAATTTCCAGGAAACGACTTGTCTTCTTGCGCAGAAGGCGCAGGTTCAGAACATCAGACCGGTTTCTTTTTTCACCCAGGTCTCAGAAGCGTCCTGAAAGCCTGTGGTGGTCGCTGTCAAAGGGTTGCAATAAAATGCGGTCGTATCGTTGGGCGACCGCCCCTGGCTTGGGATGCGGTTGCATACAAGTCCCCTCCCAGGAGCCCCAGATCCACGGCATTATGTTCTGCCAAAAAGGACAGCATCGTTCCAACCCACTAATTTTCAAAGAGGAACTCTACCGACATGCCATGGGGCCGCCAAGCCAAAAGGACAACTCCTATATGCCATTTTCATCTTCTCTTTTTTCACCTGAACCTATTGAACAATTAAATCGACAAGGAGCTTTACTTAATTCACCCAATTTGATATAATTTTTTAAATCAATAAACAGGCAGTTCAAGAATGCAGGTAACAGACGCCCGATTCTCAAATAATAGCCATGACCGTGAAAGGCCCCGATGCTGTTTTGTTTTGGGACTATTACTGTTTCAGTGTATAACGTTGCTGTTCTTTGGGCGCCCAAAAATAAGCGTAAGCGCTTGAATCAGGCCTTGGTTTGATTTTTGTTCAAGCGCTGCCCATGTGCAACTCCACCAGAGATTCAGAAACGGTCATAATATGTGATTAATTGTCATCTGTGACATCAGGGATAAGAATGTCTCCAGTCTGATCGAGACATGGGAACGCCGCGAATATCTTCACCTTCATTTAAACTCAGTCAGATTCTGCGTCCTGTTTGCTAAGTCTCTTGCTTAACCCGCTGAAAAGCCGGATCTACACGGTTTCCCATTCGGAAAGGATGGAAACCATCAGGGGGGCCGCCAGGATAAACAAATCATCTTTAACGAGGAGTCAAACAATATGAACGTTCTTCTTATTTACCCCAAGTTTCCGGATACCTTCTGGTCCTTCACGTATGCCCTGAAATTCGTCCGCCGTAAGGCGGCGAACCCACCCCTTGGTCTCCTCACTGTGGCGGCCATGCTGCCGGATGACTTCCAGAAGCGTCTTGTGGACCTCAACGTTGAGGACCTCAGACACGACGATCTTTCCTGGGCCGATATGGTCTTTATCGGCGGAATGGCTATTCAAAGGAATTCCGCGCGTCAGGTCATTACCCAATGTAAGCGGGCGGGGCTCCGGATTGTCGGCGGCGGTCCCCTCTTTACCAGCGAGCATGATCAGTTTGAAGGTGTAGACCATTTTGTACTGAACGAAGCCGAACTGACACTCCCCCTGTTTCTCGAGGATCTGGCTAAGGGATGTGCCAAATCCGTGTATAAGACGACTGAGTTTTGCGACGTTCGAACAACCCCTGCACCTATGTGGGAGTTGGTAGATTTGCGGAAATATGCCTCCATGAACATCCAGTTTTCCCGGGGATGCCCGTTTAATTGTGAGTTCTGCAGCGTGACGGCACTATTCGGGCATCGGGTCCGCTTTAAGACAGCCGATCAGATGATTGCCGAGTTGGATGCCCTTTATGACACAGGATGGCGCGGACAGGTCTTTTTTGTGGATGACAATTTTATCGGCAACAAGGCCTATCTTAAGAGCCATCTTCTGCCCGCATTGATCCAATGGCAGAAAGGGAAAAAACAGATACCCTTTAACACAGAGGCCTCGGTCAATCTGGCCGATGATGGGCAACTTATGGAGATGATGGTCAAGGCGGGCTTCGATTCGGTCTTTATCGGCATTGAAACACCCGATGAAGCAGGTCTGACTGAATGCAACAAGCGCCAGAACAAGAATCGTGACCTGATCGAGAGCGTAAAGATAATACAACGGGCCGGACTGCAAGTCCAGGGAGGCTTCATTGTGGGTTTCGACAGCGATACCCCCTCTATTTTTCAGCGGCAAATCGACTTTATCCAAAAGAGCGGGATTGTGACGGCAATGGTGGGGATACTCAACGCCCCTCCCGGATCAGGACTCTTCGAGCGCATGAAAAAGGAGGGCCGTCTCATCGGTCTCATCTCTGGGGATAACGTCGATGGCACAACCAATATCCTTCCCAAAATGGGGCTGGATACACTGCGTGAAGGCTACAACAGGATGTTGCGCCACATTTACTCGCCTGAACAATATTATAAACGGGTGGTAACCTTCCTTCGGGAGTATAAGAGGCCCAACATCAGAACCCCGCTGAGTTTTCAGCGTCTGATGGCAGTACCCCGTGCAAGCATCCGCCTGGGAATTTTCGGCCAGGAGCGTTTCCAATATTGGAAGACGCTCATATGGACCCTCTTTCGGAAACCAAAGATGCTTCCTCTCACCATTACCCTGGCCATCTATGGCTATCATTTCCGCAAGATCTGCACCCACAAGGTTGCTCAGTAGCTTGAAAAAGAGACCGACACATGAAGCCGCGTGCCTACATGACGGCCTGCGGATAGTCATTTATTGAGGCTTTTTAAATGAGAGGGAGATCCCGAGCGGAGAAAAGGGAAAGTGTCAAATGAAATTTTCTGGGCAGAGGGATGACCTTGCTTCCCTGAACCAAGACTTTCTCATCGCCGAAAACCTCTATGTCCTCAAACAAAAGTCGGGCGCTCAGGGTAGTTTTGCCGGCTCCCTTGTCGCCCACCAACATAAACCGCCTTCCACCCAGAGACCCGCATGCGGCATGGATCTTGACGGAAATGATTGGTGGCTTGGGTTAGGCGATAATTGAGGAACTCATAGATGCAAATCGTGATCCATTCGGGATCATCAGAGGTGATGAGCGTCTTCCCCTGCTCCACGATCCTAGGTTACGAAGATTCCGAGTATTTCGTATTCTGTTTTCAGTAACCGTTCACGGGGTCTTGAGATCTCCCTGATACACTGATATGAGAAAATCGCATCAGCTCAATAATTGGGGGATAACAGCGACCGTACCACCGGGGCAGGAAGATTTTTCTTGTGCTCCGGGCCTCCGGGCTGGCCTCTTCAGTGACTTATCTGCGGGGGACACCCGCCTGCAAGGCCAATTGAGCGTTATTGCCAAGACTTTCGTCCCGTGGATCTGCGATGGCAGAAGGAAGTAACATGGGTAACAAGGCAATGGCGGGC
>JAGHEC010000304.1 GCA_021159525.1 Deltaproteobacteria bacterium
CCTTGTTACCCATGTTACTTCCTTCTGCCATCGCAGATCCACGGGACGAAAGTCTTGGCAAGAACGCTCAATTGGCCTTGGCAGGCGGGTGTCCCCCGCAGATAAGTCACTGAAGAGACCGGCCCGGAGCCCCGGAGCAGAAGAAAAATTATTCTGTCCTGGTGGTATGTTCGCTGTTATCCCCCTAATTATTGAGCTGATACGATGCGACTTAAAACGATATCGAATGGAACGGCTTTTGCGGTTTTCCTGGTGATGGTTGGCGCAATGCTGTGCCCTTTGCGGACGGTTCTTGCCAGTCCCTCGCTCCTTTGCCAGAGCATAATTGAATATAACCTTGCTGCCTATCAGAAGAGCCTGTCGGATGGATCCTACAATGGCGCAGAGGGAATCCTTTATATCAGACCTGAGCCGGCCCGATCTCTCGGCCTCAGTGTCTTTATGAACCAGGACTACGTTGCGGCCTCGAATGCCGAGGCCGAGGCAGCACAGCTCTTTGACGAGATGGTTTCGGCACTGACAACCCGGGCGCCGGAGACCGTTCGCGGTGAACATGCCAAACGCGCAGGCGAATCGGCCGTTGCCAGGAAGGAGGCCCTTGCCGCGGCACGCAGGCACTTTGCCGCTTACCGCTCGAAACTGACGCCCCGGGTGGATGAGCGGCTGAATCGAGAGGCCTGTTTGAGGATAATGGAGGACCTTCTGGAAGAGAGCCTGGGAAGGGCCTCTTTTAATCTAAGGGAAGGTCTTGGGATTTTCTATAACAGGCGCCTCGGCTTGGATGAAGATGCGCCCCCGCTGACCCCGGAAAATGTGAGATTTGTCAATCATGTGTTTTCCAAGTTCCAGGAGAAGGGATCTAAAGAGGATAAAAGGCGATTTGACCTTGGGAAACGGGACCAAAACGGGGGGACGGATCCAGAGGTGTCTTTGAAGGAGACGCTTGATCGCGAGGCGCCCCGTCTTGCCGGTCTCATCAGATCATGCCCGGATCTTTTGAAGACGGGCGGCTATCCGGTAGACGGGCGCCTCTTTGCGGCCCTCATGAAACGGGAATCCAATTTTGATCCCCATGCCGTGTCCTGTGTAGGCGCAGCCGGTCTGACACAGATCATGCCGCAGACAGGCAAGGGGCTGGGGATGAAACAGATCCATTTGCCGGCCTATTTTGAAGAGGCCATGTCCCTGCTCAAACGAGAACGGTCTCTTCGGAAAAAGGCCCTCTCCCTAATGTCGGGGGTTACGCGGGCCAACATGGTTAAAAAGGCCGAACTTGCCAGGCGGTATATGCAGGATTCCCTGGCGTGCAGCCGAAAAAGATCTGAGCTTTTTGCCAGGTATCGAAAAGAGCTGGTGCAACAAAACCAGGACGATCGTCTGGACCCATGCAAGGCCATTGCCTACGGATACCGGTATTTTTCAGATCTCATGAGGATGCACAAAGGGGACATCAGCCTGGCCCTCGCCGCTTACAATGCCGGCCCTCATCGCGTCAAGCAGTACAATGGTCTACCCCCCTATGCTGAGACCGTAACCTTCCGCAATACGGTCCTGAACTATTACCGTGAGTATCTGAAGAAGCCGAAAAGGGCCGAATGATAATCAAATCCACTGTTCAACGTTGGATGCATAAAGCCCGGGCCTTAATCCTGGATCTATTTTAAAGGAGACAATGCATGAGCCCAGATGTAGTGATCCGGAGTGACCTTGACGGGATCCGCCTTGTGAAACGGGGAAAGGTGCGGGATGTTTATGAGGTGGATGACAAGCTGCTGATCGTTGTTAGCGATCGGATGTCGGCCTTTGACGTGGTAATGGACGACCCGATCCCGGACAAGGGGAAGATCCTGACGGCCATCTCTCTTTTCTGGTTTGAAAAGCTGTCATCTGTGGTGGAAAACCACCTGATCAGCAGCGACCCCTCCGAATATCCCGAGCCATGCCGAAAATATACCTCACAGTTGGAGGGCCGCAGCATGCTGGTCCGCAAGACAAGCCCTCTTCCGGTGGAATGCATTGTCAGGGGATATCTTTCCGGTTCCGGCTGGCAGGAATATCTTGACACAGGGTCCGTCTGTGGCATTCCCCTTCCCAAAGGCCTGCAGGAGTCAGACAAACTGCCGGATCCCATCTTCACGCCTTCCACAAAGGCCCGGGACGGTATGCATGATGAAAACATTCCCTTTGAGAGGGCCGAAGAGATTATCGGAGAAAACACGGCGGCAGAGGTCCGCGACATCAGTCTTTGCATCTATGAATTGGGGAGGGATCTGGCCGCGCAAAAGGGAATTATCGTGGCCGACACCAAGTTTGAGTTTGGCCGGAAGGACGGTCGACTCATCCTGATTGACGAGGTTTTGACCCCGGATTCATCCAGGTTCTGGCCCATCGACGCATATCGTCCCGGGGGACCGCAGCAGAGCTTTGACAAGCAGTTTCTGAGGGACTATTTAACAGCAATCAAATGGCCCAAAAAGCCGCCGCCCCCGCGGCTTCCGCCTGAGGTAATTGAAAAAACGAGGGAAAAATATCTGGATGCCCTCATTCGGCTGACAGGAAAGGGGCTCTAAGGCACTTGGGCTCTTTGTCTGCGATTTCTCTGCAATATGC
>JAGHEC010000394.1 GCA_021159525.1 Deltaproteobacteria bacterium
GCCGGGGACCCATCCGAAGGATGGGGAGTCCGAGCAAAGCGAGGACAAACCGGGGACCCATCCGAAGGGTGGGGTCTGAGTCGAGCGAAGCGAGCGAAGAAGAGACGGGGCCCTCCCGGGAGTCGCGTCAGAAAAACCCTCCTGCCCCGGGTTATTGAGCTGTTACGTGAGGCGGACAATCCCAAATTTGACCAAAAATCCCCCGTGAACGGTTACCGGAAACTGTACAAAACAACATGACAGATGGTTAAAATACAAACACCATGACGCCGGATCAGCCAGAGACATACCCAAGGCCCCCGCGAGACCTGTATATCTACCTGATCAAGGGGATCGTGAGACACAACGACGAAATCCTCTTTGGCAGCCATTTTCTGGGAAACTGGGTGGAGGAGAAGAATTCTTTTCTGTTTTTCTCCAAACCCTCCCGGGATCGCATCAACCAACTGCTAACCCACCGACCGGACATCGAAATTGAAGACGAATTTTATTTTAGATATGATGAGTGGCAGGGCGGGGGCATCGATCCCCTTACAATTGATCCCTTCGTGATTGTGCCCCCCTGGGTGGAAAGCGCGCCACAGGCCGATCTTCTGACGATCCTCTTGGATCCGGGCCTGGTCTTCGGCAACTGCCATCATCCCACTACCCGGGCCTGTCTCAGCGCCCTTGCAGTGGCTGCCCGAACGAGCGGTTTCCAACGGGTGCTCGACCTGGGAACCGGAACTGGAATCCTCTCCCTGGCAGCAGCTGCTCTCGGGGCGGGGGAGGTTTTGGCTGTTGACCTGAACCCGCTGTGCGTCAAGACTGCCGTCCGCAATGTGGAATTAAACGGTCTTACGGGACTTGTCCGTGTGATGGAAGGAAGGGCGGAGGACGTGGCAGACGACCCGGCGGATCTCATCGTGGCCAACATTCATTATGAGGTCATACTGCGGCTTTTGAAGCAGGGCGCATTCAAACGGGCCGCAACCGTGATTTTATCAGGTCTGCTGCGGAGTCAGTACCGAGATGTGGTTTTCCGCTTGAAAAACATCGGCTTTCACCCGGTTCGCGAGTGGGACCATGAGATGACCTGGCACACGGTTTTGGGGGCTCGTCAAGGATAATGCCTTGAAACAGGATCGGCTGAAAAGACCAATCTGACCGATGCGGGTCGGCTTCAGTCGGCCCGCATCGGGATTCGCGTTACCAGGACGGGGCGGGTAGCGCCCAAAATCTGTTTGTGGGTGGGCGTTACCTAAGCCCGTCTTCTTTTTTGGCCTCTTCTATTTTCAGGCCCCCGATCCTGGGATGCGGCCTGCCGCAGTTGGTCACCACCAGGGCCACCACGATCTCGTCCGCCCGGGGGGCATCGTCTATACGGACCGCCATGGCATCAAAATGGCTCCGCACAAAGGCCGCATCCTTGTAGTGGGTGGGGACATCGATCTCCGTGCCCATGCCTCCCACCTTCTTGGCCGACGGGATAAGGGCCTTGCCCCCGCCAACCGTCTCCCGAAAGGGCTTTCCCAGCTTGGGATGAAGGATGGCGCCTGCATGTTCCCGCTCGCCGTTTTCGCCCACAATGGCGCCCTTTCCATATCCCTGGGCCTCCTCCGGAGCGATCCCCAGGGCCTCTACTGCTTTCTTTCCCAGGATCCCTCCCAGCTCCTCCCCAATATCCATCAACGGTGTCAGGTCCTCTTCATATCGGCCTGCAAAGGGGTTCTTAATGACCGCAACCGCGGCCGCCCGTTTGCCCGCAGGGGTCATGGGCCGCCCCCCTTCAGCCACGATCTCCTCCACGATGGTGACATATTTCCTCACTTCCATTCCAATTCCCTCCTGTGGTGTGATGTAAGATTTTCGTGTAAGGATCCACGTTGATCCGGTTATCTGTGGATCAGCCGTTTCCGAAACGAGTCAGTCATATTGCTTAGGCCGGCAACACTGACAAAGGCGCCCAGGATAGCCCCATTCTCCATGAGGCTTCTCGCCCTGCTCAGGGCCTGTTCCACTGCCAGGGATCGGGTCTCCTCGCGCAACGGCCCTACCTGACAGGTGACCGGAATCCCTGGGATATCGGTATCCTGCGCCAGACTCTCTGCATCCGCCTGGACCACCTCCATATCCTTTACAAAACTGGCGTTGGCCACGGCCGTGGCGGCTGCATCGGCCGCAGAGGCCGTACGTGCGATCACCGTGGCAGCCGAGGCGATCCCGCGCGTCAGGCTCCTTCCGCCCAGCCCGCTGGTGGCCACCCCCCAGGAGGTGCGTTCAGATCCGAGCCGGATTACGCGTGAAAAATCATGATCCCGAATGTCTTCCCGGATCCCTACGGTTGCCGACTCCTCCCCCATGAGCCGGATAGCGATATCCCCGCCGTTGTTGACGATTACCTTTGTCATTCCTCTTCCGGCCAGGTAATCGGCCACTGCATCTGCGATAGCCCCGGCCACTGCGGCCATGGGGGTCAGGTCAGGATCTCCCACGGCCATGACGCTTTGGAGCATCCTGAAGGCCGCCGGTTCTCTCAAGGTATCTGGAACCTGCTTCCACGGGCGGCTCAGCGCTTTCCTCAGACGACTAATCTTCTCCAGCACAGTGAAGGCGTAACGTCCGGCATTTTCACTCATATCCGGCTGGGGGACCTTTCCCGCAAACGCTGAAACGATCAGGCTCATCGGACCCCATTCGGCCATAACATCGCCCCCCTGGA
>JAGHEC010000182.1 GCA_021159525.1 Deltaproteobacteria bacterium
ATCTTACCCGGCGGGACAACAAAAGCTGTAACCGGTTTTTGTCCCGTCTTGGAGGGGAGGCAGTGACCCCCACGCAGGGGAGGAACGCTTTTGGACTCTGGGCGAAACCCGTCTGGTCGCGGCCGTCAGAGCTTAGGTTTGGGCCACCGCCTCATTGGGGTTTCAACCAGTCGCATGGGTTCAGGCCTTCCCCCCCCCCTCCTGATTTCAAAATAGAGCTTTGCGCCCCTGGAACGGCCGTTTGAAGCCACCAGACCGATCACGTCTCCCTTTTTGACCACCTCGCCTTCAATCTTGTTCCTTACTGCGAGGTTGGCGCAAACTGTGAAATAACGCGAACCATGATTGATGATGACAAGGTCCCCGTACCCTTTCAGTCTCCCTGAGAAGGCGACCTTCCCTGGAAAGACGGCCCTCACCTCTGAACTCGGGGGTCCCTCAATGATAACGCCTTTGTATCCACCCGCCCCCGATTGGGGCAGTTGCGCTCCTTTCAAGACCTTGCCGTCTGTCGGATATGGAAGTTTACCCTTAAAGTCATCGAAATGACAAGGTTGATCTGCTTCATAGGCGTCTTTTTTTTCAATTCTGATAAAGGTCTCTTTTAAACGTTCTGCAGCTGCCGCCAGTTCCTGGACACCCGTCTGATAAAATTTTTTCTCTTGGTGTATGGTCACCAAAAGAAGAACCTTCTCATCAAGCTCCTTCTTCAGGGACCTCAGGCGAGCCTGCTCTCTCTGGTTGATCCTTTTGATTTCATGCAGCCTGGCCTCTATCCTGGACATCTCGTCCTGACGGGCCTGGGCCTGATCTGCTGCCTTTAGTAAGGCAGCCTTATCCTGCTCCACGATAATGTTAAAATACTTGACCCGACGCAACAGATCACTGACATCACGCACGTCCATCAGGGTCTTGAGGGATCCGATCCTCGCACATTTATAGAATTGCACCAGCTTATTGGAAATCTTGAACTGGGCCTCCATTGACGCCTTCCTTAAACCCATCAGCTCCCGTTTCAGTGCCTCCATTTCGGCTTTGCTCTTCTGAATATTTAATTTGAAATCACGGATGGCATGCCTTTTTTCTGTTACCTCCTCTTCGAGTTGCGCTATTTCTCCCAACAGGTCTCTTTCCCTAACATCCACTTTTCTAAGCTGTTCCCGTTCGCTTGAGAGCTTACGTTCTATTTTTTTTACATCATCCCCGTTCTGTTGAGATAAGCCTCTTCCATCGGCATAGTCAGGTCCCGGCAGAACCACAAGCCCCAATAAGAGGATAAACAAGCGCAAATATTTGTTCAAAGAAAGAGCCATCCTTGCCATTACACCTCAATGAAGCGACCAATGGCGATAAAGCTCCCCACGATTCCCAGGACCATGCTTACTGAAACGAATACGGCCACATACTGGCCAGGAAGGAAAACAAACTCGAGAGGCGTAGGTCCCAGGAGGTAGATTTTTTTCGAACAGAGACCCAGATAGCCCAAAAACAGGGCCAGAATTGTCAGACCCCCTCCGAAAAAGCCCAGTACAGCGCCTTCCAGCAAAAAGGGCAGCTTCACGAACCAGTCAGTAGCCCCTACCAGTTTGAGTATCTCAATCTCATCTCTGCGAGAATAGATGGTCAGCTTAATGGCATTAGTAACCATAAAGACCACACACAGACACAACAACCCGCCGATCACCGTTCCGACAAGCCTGACAATGTGGAGGAATCCCTCGAGCCGCTTCACCCATTGCCTGCTGTGCTGCACATCTGCCACGCCGTCCAAGCCCAGCAGCCGTGCCTTTATCTCTTCGGTATCCATGCGATTGGAATCCGCGGTTTCAAACACCACTTCATAGGACGCCGGAAGGGGATTGTGCGTAAGTCGTTCCAGAAACCCTCCCTCTTCTCCCAAAGCCGCCTTCAATTCCTCTATGGCGTCTTCCTTGGAGATGAACCTCCGGATTCGAGCCCCTGGCAGTGCCCTGATAAAGGCATCAATCTTGTCTCTTTTGTAATCACTGACACCATCCTTCAAATAGATGGACATGGATAAGGTGCTTCCCCACTGTCCCACCCAGTTGCTCAAATTGCCAAAAAGGATAAGAAATGCACCCAGAATCAGGAGACACGCAACCATCGTTCCCAGGCTCAAGAGATGAACGGCCCGGTTCCGTTTCATATTCAAAACCGCCTGCCTTAGAAAATAAAAGCCCCGGCCTATCACCCCATATCCTCGAAGATGTTTCCTTGATTCAGCACAATGGTCCTGCACTCAATGCCCGCAATCAATTGACGGCTGTGGGTAGCAATCACCACCGTGGCGCCCCTCTGATGGATATTCCTGAACAGGACCATGATGTCCTGTGTGAGATCCGGGTCCAGGTTGCCGGTCGGCTCATCGGCCAGGAGAATCAGCGGATCCTTTACAATGGCCCTCGCAATGGCAACGCGCTGCTGTTCCCCTCCGGACAGGGATGGGGGGTAGGCCTTTTCCTTTGGAGCCAGCCCTACCAGTCTCAGGGTCTGATGGGTTTTCTTCCTGACAAGCCTGGGTCGAAGTCCGGTCACTTCCAGGGCAATGGCCACGTTTTCAAACACCGTTTTGTGGGGCAGCAGTTTGAAGTCCTGAAATACAAAGCCGATTTTCCTGCGCAAAAGGGCGAGCTTGGATCTGCTGATCCTGTTGAGATTAATGGCATTGATGAGGATATGGCCGGCACAAGGCCTTTCCGCCCCGAAGATCAGCCTGAGAAGGGTGGTCTTCCCTGCGCCGCTCGGTCCGGTCACAAACACAAGTTCGCCTTTACTGATCTTCACATCGATGTTATTCAGGACAACATTGGGCCCAAATGTCTTAACGACTTGAAACAACTGAATCATGCATTGCCCCCGGAGCTATGGCATCCCAGACGCATCACCCACCTGCACCCTCAAAAAAGCGGCAGACTCGGGGCCATCGCCTCAGGTGTTTCTGAACAGGCGAGCGGCCATGGAAAGCTTTTGCTTCCTGAGCGCAGGTTTGCTCCACAGCTTCGGACCGGGCCGGAATCTTGGCCATTCCAGCCGGAATTGCGCCCGCATCTTCAATAGTTCATCGTCACGCCAAGAGTCAATACTCTCCCATCACGGTGATTTTGTTCTCCGCACAAAGGCCTGTAAAAATAAGACATTAAGTCAAATTCCGATTGTTTGAACATGTAGAGCTAAAAACCTTTGTTATTGCAATATATTGCAATTGAAGCTTCGTCGGAACTGCACATTTTTATCGGATTTCCCGGGTAGAACAAATTTACCGGTGCGAATGCGGCTACGGTCTTCATAATAATTCCAATCGATGATATAGTGACTGCTATTTTCGATAGTCCAATGCCCGCGATGGGTGGCGAGTACTTGTTGGGGTGAGCCTTGCCGGGCTTTTTTGGTTGTTATGCCATAACCGGTTTCACAGGAGGATTTGCCGGTTTTTTTATGTCTGGTCTCGCGTTGGATAACGAAAGCCTGTTGGACGTGAGGGAACTCGAGATAGTCGTTGAGTTCGGTTGCGGGCCATATTTTGCGGACTTCGTCAATCCTGCCGTGATCCGGGGGTAGAGATGAGATCGATCAAAAAATCATCTCCCGGGCTAAAATAATTTGACATCCCAGCCGGCAATCGTGTTAAATATCTGTACGCCCCCGTAGCTCAGGTGGATAGAGCACCAGATTCCTAATCTGGGTGCCGTGCGTTCGAGTCGCGCCGGGGGCACCATAACAATCAAGGGGTTACGTCATACAGGCCATAACCCCTTTTTTCTGAAAAGCCGAAAGAATACCGTATCACTTCAATAATCAGGGGGATAACTGCGAACCTAGTGCCGGGGCAGAAGAATTTTTCTTCCGCTCCGGGCTGGTCTCTTGAGTGACTTATCTGCGGGGGACACCCGCCTGCCAAGGCCAATTGAGCGTTCTTGCCAAGACTTTCGTCCCGTGGATCTGCGCTGGCAGAAGGAAGTAACATGGGTAACAAGGCAATGGCGGGCAGGCTTGCCCCTTTGGCATTCTCGCATTCGTCGAGCTGCGGCTTCCCCCGCTGATAAGTCACAAAGAGACGGCGCCCTCCCGGCAG
>JAGHEC010000210.1 GCA_021159525.1 Deltaproteobacteria bacterium
GGCAGGCGGGTGTCCCCCGCAGATAAGTCACTCAAGAGACCAGCCCGGAGGCCCGGAGCGGAAGAAAAATTCTTCTGCCCCGGCACCAGGTTCGCAGTTATCCCCCTAATTATTGAGGTGATACGTTTTTCCGGCACATGGGACTGCTCTATCTTGCTTCGATCTTGAGGCAGAAATCTGACGTCAAACCGGTTTCTATATCCATTATCTGTTCAAGTCAATAGGGCCTCTGTTCAGCCGGTAGAACCTTTGACGCTCAACATATTTTGTTTTATATTAATTTTAACGGCAGAGACGCAAAACCAAGGGGTGCGTCTTCCGCCACCTGACATGTGTGATGCGGTCGGTGGGGAATAAAACAGACAGATGTCTCTGTGGGGCGGAGAGAATGAATATTAAAAGGGTCATGCTGCTGGCGTCTCTGGTGCTTCCACTGGCGTGGGTTCCCTCGATTGGGGCGGGCGACGATAGATCCTTGATTGCACACCATGATCCCTCGACTGTGGCGCAAGCGGCAGAGAGGGCAGAGGAGGATGGCATGAGCGATACAGGCAAATTGACGAAAGAGCAGGGCAAGTATCTGCTGAAGAAGGCCCGCAACACCATCCAGCAGGCCCTGGAAGGGAAGGGGGCCAAAAAGGAGGAGGATGCCGGGCTTCCGGAGATTTTCAAGGAGAAAAGAGGTACTTTTGTGACCCTGACTATCAACGGAAACCTGAGGGGCTGCATCGGTCACATCATCCCCCACGAATCCCTTATTGAAGGGATCCGAATAAACGCCATTAATGCTGCATTCAGGGATCCCCGGTTCAGGCCGCTCGGCAAGGATGAATGGAAAAGGGTCAAGATCGAAATAAGCATCTTGACGGATCCAAGGCCCCTTCATTATTCGGGTGCGGACGATCTGCTCCGGAAACTGAGGCCCGGCGTGGACGGCGTTATCATCAAGAAGGGATACCATCAGGCCACATTCCTTCCCCAGGTATGGGACCAGTTGCCGCGAAAAGAGGAATTTTTGAGTCAGCTCTGCCTCAAGGCGGGCCTCGATGGCGATGAATGGAAACGGGGGAACCTGGAAGTCTCCACTTATCAGGTCCAGGCCTTTGAGGAATAGAAGGAAAGCCGTCAGGTCCCGAGGTCCTAAGGTTGAGGAGCTCACAGGTTGAATGCTGTGATCCCGCCTATATGGGGAGAGGAGAGCTACACCGGTGAATTTCAGGCGTTTGATCATCTGGAGCATCATCGGTACGGGCATATCCTCTGTCACCACTCAGCTCCTCACCATCCGGGAATTTTTGACGCAGTTTTGCGGAAATGAAATCACCATTTCGCTTGTGGTCTTCTGCTGGCTTATGATGTCGGGGCTCGGGGCCTTTGGCGCAAAGGTTCTCAAGAGAGGGGGAGGAAGGACCTACGCCCTCCTAATCCTGATCATCGCCCTCTGGCCACTTATTCAGGTAATCGGCATCAGGGAAATGCGGGAGATCTTTTTCACCCACGGCATATCCCCGGGGTTTTATCCCATACTCCTGTATATCCTCATTGTCATCTCTCCCTACTGCCTCCTGACCGGGTTCATCCTCCCTTATTCTCAGTATGTCCTGAATAGGGCCGGGTATGGATTTGAAAGTGGCGACCTCTATGTCACGGACAGCGTGGGCGACATCTCCGGGGGCGCTGTTTTCAGCTTTATCCTGGTCTATTGGCTCAAACCCTTTCCCATTATCGCGGTCGCCTCATCCCTGCTGATCGTAGTGGGCATTCTGTTGCTCGTGGCCCACAGGCAATTCTTCCTGCTCGCAGTTGCAGGGGCTGCCTGTTGTGTCTTTCTGATCCTTTGCGCCAGCCCGCACGTTGAAAAATCAACCCTTGTTGGACAATACGGCAGCATCATCCAGCATATCGAGTCTCCCTACGGCAGGATCGTGATCACAAAGGAAGGCCCGCAACATACCTTCTGGGAGTCGGGACTGCCCCTGTATTCAGATGCAAACGTCATTGACGTCGAAGAAAAGGTCCATTATCCCTTATCTCAGATCAATCATCCGGAACGTATCCTGCTGATCTCAGGGGGGCTGGGACAGACCCTTCAGGAGGTCTTCAAGCACCGACCCGCGCATGTGGATTATGTTGAACTGGACCCTGCTGTGACCCATGCGGCCGAGGCATTGGGGTTCATTGATAAATGGCCTTCTCTTTCCATCATTCATACCGACGCCAGGCGGTATATAAAAGAAACCGAACACAAATATGACGCCATCCTCATCGACCTGCCTGATCCGCACACATTTCAGCTCAACCGCTTTTTCACAGATGAGTTCTTTGCTGTTGTTAGGCGAATCCTTAAGCAGGGGGGCGTCCTTTGCCTCCACCTGGATTACTCGCCCAACTACCTGAGCGGGATCCGAAAGAAAAAACTGTCTACGCTTTACAACACGGCCCAAAGGCGATTTGAGCAGGTCCTGATCTTGCCGGGCGAGCAGGCCTATTTTCTCATGAGCGACAGGGAATTGAATGCCGACATCCCGGCGCTCCTGAAGGCGAAAGGAATTCCAACCGTTTATATAGAGGGCTTTTACTATGGCAATGTGACGGCCGACAGGATGGACCAGCTTCATGACAGACTGGATCCGCATGAATCGATTAATACCGATTTTGAGCCGAGGCTCATGAACATCGTGTTTGAGGAATGGTTTAATCAGCACGGGACCCATCCCGGCTGGTTTTTCGGGGTGTTGGCAGGCCTTGCAATCCTTTATTTTGTCTTTATGAAGAGGGCCGAATATATTCTTTTTTCGACAGGATTTGCCGCCATGGGCATGGAGATGCTCATCCTCTTCAGTTTCCAGATCATTTACGGCTATATCTATTTGGAAATTGGCGCGGTCGTCACCGCATTTCTTCTGGGACTCCTCCCCGGGTCCCTGGTGGGTCAGCGATGGCAGTCCGGGCTGAGACGCCGGATAACTGGATCGGAGATGATCCTGTTGTGCCTGCTGGTCGTCTTTTTTGCGTGGGCGTCTTATATGAAGATGGAGCCTCCACCCGTCTGTTTTCTCCTCTTCTGTTTTGTGTTTTCCTTTTTTGCAGGCCTTCAGTTTCCCGTTGCCGCCAAGATCATCGGGGAAGAAAAAAGCCCGGCCGCCGGCTGCCTGGCGGCCGACCTGTGCGGGGCGGCAGCCGGAACCCTGGTTACAGGAATGGTCCTCATTCCCTTGTGGGGCATCCGGGCAGCGGTGATTTTCTTGATTCTCGTGAAGATTTCAAGTATGATTTTGATAATTTCTAATCCGCGATTAGGCGCATGACACGACGTCTTGGAGCAAAACCCATGCAAGCTGAAAAATCCGCATCCGAAGAGGCCTGTCATACATCCGGGCCTTTCCGGGGACAGGAGGGGCCGCTCATGACGCGGAAGGAGTTCCTCAGGACTGCGGCCCTGGGGGCCTCGGTTTTCCTGTGCGCAGGGGCCGGGTACGGGTTCATGGACAAAAAGGGCCATAGGCGCGAAAGCATCAGGGGCCGTATCTTCAAGGGCGACGGCCCTGAAAAGCCGTGGAAATGGTCCATCGAGGGATTTTTCTACACCAAACACGGGGATTCTGTCCAGTGTCAGGTGTGCCCTAACCGCTGTTTTCTCGAGCCGGGGGACCGGAGCATCTGCCGGTCAAAGGTCAACATCGGAGGGAAGCTGTATTCCCTTGCCTACGGAAACCCGTGCGCGGTTCACGTAGATCCCATCGAGAAAAAACCGCTCAATCATTTCTATCCCCGGTCCCTCATTTTTTCCATTGCCGCCACCGGATGCAACTTCCGGTGCCTCAACTGCCAAAACTGGGAGATCTCTCAAAAAAAGCCCGAGGAGGTGGAGCATACGGAGCTGTTTCCCGAACAGGTGGTGGCCGAGACCCAGAAGCGCAACATTGCCTCCATCGCCTACACCTATTCCGAGCCCATCACCTACTATGAGTATATGATAGACACCGCTAAGCTGGCCAGGGAGGTTAACATCAAAAACGTGCTGGTCTCAAACGGCTACATCAATCAAAAGCCCCTCCTCGAACTCTGCAAGTACCTGGACGGCGCCAATGTCAACCTCAAGTCGTTTGATAATGATATCTACCGCTGTCTCAACGGCGGGACCCTCCAGCCGGTCCTGAATACCTTCAAGACCCTCCACGAACAGGGGGTGTGGTTTGAAATGACCACCCTGGTGGTGCCTACGTATGTGGAGGATCCAGAGATGATCCGGCGCATGTGCGGATGGATCCTCAAGGAATTGGGGCCGGACCATCCGCTTCACTTTCTGAGGTTTTTCCCCCGGTACAAGCTCACGCGCCTCCCGGCTACGCCCATAGCCACCCTCGAAAAAATGAGGGGGATCGCCCTCAAGGAGGGGATCCATTACGTCTATCTGGGCAACGTGCCGGGTCATGAAGGGGCCCAGACCTACTGCCACAACTGTCATAAGGTGGTCATCAAACGCAATGGATACCTGATCGAGGCCGTCAATTTAAAAGAGGGAAAATGCGCCTTCTGCGGCACGCCCATTCCGGGGAGATGGGGGGCGTTCAGGGATTGAGGAATTGATGACTGGACAACACCGCTGCGACCCGTTATTAACCTTTTCGAACCCGTAATTGAGGGATCATCAGGCCCAGGATCAGGCGAAGGGTCCGGTAATCGAACGGCTTGAAGGCCCCGCGGTAGGCAGCCACGGCCGCGCACCCGCAGCGTGAACAATCGGCCGTGTTGCCGTAGGTGCAGGCCTTGCGTTCGCCGTTTGCCTTGAAACACCGGACCCGCCGGCTGACCGGGCAGTCGGCATAACTGTTCCACTTGAAAAAATCATGGGTTGTCAGCAACTGGCGGGCCATGGCGGGCGTAAACCCCACCCGTTCCCCGTATTGCCTTCTCAATGCAAGAAGCTCCATGACCAGCCGGTCCCTCTCGTTCAACGGGATAAAGAGTCCGGACTCATCCATGGTTCGATCGGGCGTGTAAAACGAAAACCCGATCCCCTTGACGGGCAATGCCAACATCTCCTTAACAAATTCGCTCACGCTCTCCTGATTCAACCTGGAAATGGTCATGTGAACGATAGGCGGAGCAGGGGCCTTTTTCAGGTTTTCCACGGCCTGTCGGTATACGCCTTTTCCCCGGATGGCGTCGTTGAGGTCTTCCGGGCCGTCGAGCGAAAGGATCCACTGCACGTTTCTTATTTCCGGGAAGCCGTTCATGCCGTTGGTAAAGGCCAGGACCGCATGGAATATATCACCCGCGGCCCGGCAGATCGCGGGCCTCAGCGTGGGTTCGCCCCCGTAGAGAATAGCCGCACACAGCCCCCCTTCCCGGAGGCCCCTCAGGAAGGAGATCATTCCAGGGTCGTCCAGTTCAGCGGGATGATCCTGTTTCCACCAGTAGCAGTGCCGGCACCTCAGGTTGCATCGATGGGTGATGTCCACTGCGACCGTGGTGGGGAGGCGGGTGAAGAGCCATTTGGCCAAGATCAGAAGTTTTCCGAGGTTCGGGATCATGGCGCCGCTGTATTGAATCTGTTTTCATATTCATTGACAAAGCGCCTTATGGTCCCCTGATCGGCAAAGCTGTAATAGGTGTTGTTGCCGATGATGATATGATCCAGGACCTGGACGGTCAACAGCCTCGCGGCCCAGACCAGGTCTCTGGTCAGCCGCTGATCCTCGGCCGAGGGCGACGGGTCCCCCGAAGGATGATTATGCACAAATACGAGGGAGGCGGCCTTATATTCCAGGGCCATGGAAAGGACCTCGCGCGGATAGACCGCGCTCCCGGTAAGGCCCCCCTTGAAGAGGTCATGGTCCGCAATCAGCTCATTCTTGCGTGTCAGGAAAAGGACCTTGAAGACCTCCCGCTTGAGGTCGCGCATGGAATGGAACAGATAGTCGAACACGGCCCGGGAAGAGCTGAAAAACATCTTCCCAGAAATCCGATCCCTGAGATACCGGTTGGCCACCTGGTGTACCAATCCCAGATAAAGGGCATTTTTGGGGCCGATTCCCTTGATCCGGGTCAACTGCTCCAGGGGGGCCGACAGGACCCCGGAAAGATTGCCGAATGTCTTCAGGGCCTCCCGGGCCGGCAGCTTTTGATCGCCCCTGGGCGTGCCCAGGGTGAGGAGAAATTCAACGACCTCTTCATCGCTGAACCGATCCAGCCCTCCTTCAAGAAAACGCTGCCTCAACCGCTCGCGATGGCCCCGGCCCCTTTTTTGCCATTCTTCCTTATCCATTATACATCTTTTGTGACAGCTCAATATTTAGGGGAAGCACAGTGAACGTAGCGCCGGGGGAGGAGGATTTTTCTTCCGCTCCGGGTCTCCGGGCTGGTCTCTTCAGTGACTTATCTGCGGGGGACACCCGCCTGCCAACGCCAATTGAGCGTTCTTGCCAAGACTTTCGTCCCGTGGATCTGCGATGGCAGAAGGAGGTAACATGGGTAACAA
>JAGHEC010000116.1 GCA_021159525.1 Deltaproteobacteria bacterium
GCAAGCCTGCCCGCCATTGCCTTGTTACCCATGTTACTTCCTTCTGCCATCGCAGATCCACGGGACGAAAGTCTTGGCAAGAACGCTCAATTGGCCTTGGCAGACGGGTGTCCCCCGCAGATAAGTCATTCAAGAGACCAGCCCGGAGGCCCGGAGCGGAAGAAAAATTCTTCTGCCCCGGCACTAGATTCGCAGTTATCCCCCTAATTATTGAGGTGATACGTGAGTCTTAACTTTAACATCGCGCCTCAACCGCTTTTTCGTTCATGCGACAGTTATTGTGTACAAACTGCAAGGCTTATGCCATGCCGTGCATATCAAGGAACCTATTAAATTTGCAGCTATTTATTATAAAGAGGAGGGATTCCCGTACCAGATGTGCTCCTGCTTCGGGAACACTGGTGCCTCTAATTAGGAGGCAGTCATGGGCGAAAATCTCGAGGGTCGAGTCCGGACTGCCTGATAAGCCTTTGCAGTGAGGTACGACGCATTCCCATAGATCGGGCAGCCTTAGTGATGTTGCCATTGTTAAGGCGAAGGCACTTTTCGAGATAGCGACGGGTAAATTCCCGTATCACCTCACGTCTCATATCCTGAAAGGCCAACTGGGAATCAAGAAGACTCTCAAAAGATAAGGGGGTCGTATGACCATTATGAGGAAGTAGGTGGTCCTTACGCAGTTCCCCATCGTCCGACAGTATGACCGCTCGGCTGACGGCGTTTTCCAGCTCGCGTACATTGCCGGGCCAGTCATAGTCGGTCATTCGATCTAGGGTATCTCTGTTAATACGGGGAACAAATGGAAGATTAAACTGAGCAGCGTAGCGCTTGATAAAATACTTTGTCAGTATCGGAATATCCTCCCGCCGTTCACGCAAGGAAGGCACATTCAAGTTGACCACATTTAGGCGATAGAAAAGATCTTCTCTGAAAAGCTGCTTTTCAACCAGCTCTTCCAAATTGCGATTTGTGGCGCTAATAATGCGGATATCGACGTTGATCTGTCGCGTATCTCCGACCTTGACAATGCTCTGTTCCTGAACGGCCCGAAGCAGCTTCCCCTGCACATTAAGGGGGAGTTCTCCAACCTCATCCAAAAAAAGGGTACCATAATTTGCACACTCAAAATACCCCTTCCGTGAAGTATGGGCACCGGTAAATGCCCCCTTCACATGGCCAAAGAGCTCGCTTTCCAGGAGGCTTTCGGAAAGCGCGGCACAATCGGCAGGTACCAAAGGACCGCTTCTCCTCGGGCTGTTTGCATGAATGGCCCTGGCAATCAGTTCCTTCCCTGTACCGCTTTCGCCGGACAGGAGGATATTACAGTTGACTGGCGCCACCTTCTCAATGAACCTGGTCACCTGGTTCATGGCCGCTGAACTGCCAATCAGGAGGGGACCATGTCGGTTATCCTCCAGCTGTCTGCGCAGTCGCAACACCTCCTGTTGCAGCAACTTCTTCTCAATAATATGTTGTATCACATGAATCAACTCATCGATATCAAACGGTTTTGGAAGATAGTCATAGGCCCCCATCTTCATCGCTTTGACCGCGGTATCGACTGATGCATAACCGGTCATCATGATGACCTCAACAGAAGCATCCAATTCCCTAACCCGTTTTAAAAGCTCAATGCCATCCATGCCGGGCATACGAATATCTACGAGGATGATGTCAAATCGGCTCTGTTTCCCCTGGATCATCCGGAGAGCAGTTGCGCCGCTGGCCACCGCCACCACATGATAGCTTTGCCTGGACAAAAGACGAACACAGCGTCTGCGTATAGAATCTTCATCGTCCACTACCAGGATTCCGATGGTCTCTTCCAATTGGATCACTCATTCCTTTCTCTTTATAGCAGGAAAGTGGATATAGAAGATAGCGCCCCTCCCAGCTCGGTTCTCACATCGGATATGCCCACCATGATCTTCGACGATACGCTTGCTGACAGCCAAGCCCAGACCCGTTCCCTGCCCCCCTTGTTTAGTGGTAACAAAAGGATCAAAGAGATTGTCCGCGATATGAGGGGGTATGCCTGGGCCTGTATCCGCTATGGACACCCATACAGAGGGACCTCGATTCCGACCATATTCTACATCCGTCGTGATGGTGATATCTCCGCCATCAGGCATGGCATCCCGCGCATTCTTCACTATATTTATGATCACCTGCTCAAGGCTATTGCAATTACCCCTGATATTGGGAAGGTTTTCGGCATAGCGCTTTGTAAAGGAAATATTCTCAAGCTCTGCCTGACGCTGGACAAGGACGAGAGCGTCTTCAACAATACCCGTAAGATCCAGAAGCACTCGTTCTTCGGGCACGCGTCGTGAAAAATCGAGCAGCTTTTGGGTAATGCGCTTGCAGCGTCGTGCATCATTCTCAATCTCCCTGAGTTCCAGGGCGGCTGTCGAGGCATCAAGATCCCCGGACTCAAGATCCTCCAACAGCATCTGAACACTCATGATTAGCCCGCCCAGCGGATTATTGATTTCATGAGCCACCTCGCTGGCCAGCGTGCCCAAAAGAGACATCTTTTCAGACTGAAAAAGCTCCTCCTTTAGACTCTGCACTTCAGAGATATCCGTTACAGCAGCGACAATACCCACCGGAATGGAGTTTTCCAGAAGGGGTGAGGTACTCACCCAGAAAAGGACACGCTTACCGGTTTTGGTCAACAAGCTGCTTTCAAAACTCGACTCACCTTCTTCCAAAACGCTTTTTAAATCAATCAAACGATTGAATCGGAAGTGGTCTTTCTGCAACACGACCGTTGAATAATGCATTCCGATCAATTCTCCGGGCCCATACCCCAAAAGCACCTCTAACCGTTTATTAACAAAAGTAATTATGCCGTCAAGATTGATAATTTGTATGCCGTCATTCAAACACGCTATAATATTCTTATTAAAACTCTCCAACCGTGCAATCTCACGATCGATCCGTTCCTTTTCCTTTTCACGTGTCAGGTCTCTGGCAACTCCTACCATTGCGATGGGCAGGTCTTGTTCATCGCACAAAGGGACACAACGGACATGGGCAGGAAATGATCTGCCAGCCTTGGTCCTCAAAATGATCTCACCATCATAAGTCTCCTTTCGTCGGATATAAGCTAAGACATCGGGTTCTCGAGCCCCCAAGATGACCACATGACGATTCAGGACTTCCCCGGCCTGGAAGCCAAACATCTCCTCAGAATATTTATTAAAAAATACCAAGTAGCCATCCAGGTTTGTCACCACAATCGATTCGATTATATTTTCAAGAACGTTTTCTAAAAAATCCTTAGTGGTTTTCTTCATCCCCAAAATAAGATGATTCCAATTAATTGTTGATCTCCAGCCGCTTCTCACTCGATAACTCCTCCTTCTTCAGACTTCAGATTGATCCCGTGCGCCGAAGTAATATTGTTGATCTTGCTCTTCAAGGCCGTACGAGGCTTCACAAGCTTGTCTGGCGTCTGCGTAAAACTCGCCAGTTGAG
Organism: Deltaproteobacteria bacterium; assembly: GCA_021159525.1. Classification (GTDB taxonomy): domain Bacteria; phylum Desulfobacterota; class DSM-4660; order Desulfatiglandales; family Desulfatiglandaceae; genus AUK324. Next base: position 3,484 of record JAGHEC010000116.1, read on the forward strand.
CATGCGCCTTGTCCTTCATCCTCACCTCCGGCAATAGCCCCTTCGATAAAAATACCGTCAATCGTCAAGCATCATTGCAATCTGTCTTGTTCACAGATTGGCTGATTACTTTGAATTCACTCGGGTTCACTACCACCACCCGAGAAACCTTCCCGACCACCGCACCCTAAAATAACCTCGTGTTACCTGTTGCCTCCACCCCTACCTCATCTGTACCGCGCAGCTGCGATAAAAATCGCTCAAGATCCTTCAACCTCCATTCCCTCAGATAACTCCGCTCCCTCTTTCAACAATCGTACCAACCGTAAAACAATTCCTGTGAAGATCAACTCCCAAATACCTGCTCATTTCCTTGCCCTCCTACTTTATGAATTTTCAACTCACAAAGTGGAGCAGACTCGCTCTCCGGCAGTCACCAACCTCCTATTCAAGACACCATAAGGCCCTTATGCTGGGACTCCAGTCACAGGTCTGGAATCTCCTTTACGGCTCTATCGCCTCACATTAACATCCAGCCTGTGACCCGACTACTTCAGCAGTTCAATGCCTTCGCATGAGTCTACCACCTTCGAGCTAAACATTCATACCATCTCCTTTCAGGTCCGTGACTGGACTTCCACCAGTTAGTTATCGACCATGCTGGTCGCACCTCCCCATTCTCGACTTCGTCGAGCTGCGGCTTCCCCCACTGACAAGTCAAAAAGAGACGGCGCCCTCCCCGGCAGTCGCGTCAGAAAACCCCTTCTGCCCCTATTTATTGAGCTATTACCCTGCACCCAAAAACACTTTGTCCTTGACCTGAGCCACATAACCTGCTATAGGCGCGGACATGTTCGGATGGGCCCGGTGCTGGCCCGGGCAATTGCGACAGATCATCCCTTAATAACGCCCAAGGGCCGCATCCGTGCAACCTTGACGGCCAGTTTGGCAGCCTCGACCACATCAACCACCTGCGATATGTCCTTGTAGGCCTCTGGCATTTCTTCTTTGAGCGTGTGTTTACCCCTGGAATGTACAATAATGCCCTTGTCTTCCAGTTCCCGATTTATGGCACGGCCCTTTGCCTTTTTGACCGCCTGTGTCCGGCTCAGGACCCGACCTGCGCCATGACAACTGGAACCAAAGCTCCGCTCCATAGATCCTGCTGCTCCGGCCAAGACATACGAGTGGGTACCCATGTCGCCGGGTATGAGGACCGGCTGACCCGTGGTCTGATAGATCTCAGGCAGAAGGGGGTGGCCCGGGGGGAACGCGCGGGTGGCGCCCTTTCGATGAACGCAGACCATGGTCCCCTCGCCCGAAACCTGGTGCATTTCTTTCTTGGCAATGTTGTGACAGACATCATAGAGAAGGTTCATGCCCAATTCCTCAGGCGTTATGGAAAGGGTCTTGAGAAAGGTTTCCATGGTCCAGTGCATCAGGATCTGGCGATTGGCCCAGGCATAGTTGCCGGCGCACGCCATGGCTGCCAGATATCGCCGGGCCAGGTCCGAGGACAAGGGCGCACAGGCCAGTTGCCTGTCGGGGAGTTCAAAAGGGAGCTCCCCCTTGAATGCATTGCGGCCCATTTCCTTTAGAAAATCGTCGCATATCTGATGTCCGAACCCCCGCGAGCCCGTGTGGATGAAAACCGTGACTTGGCCCTCGAATAAGTGAAACTGCCGCGCCTTCTCCGGGTCATAGATGGCATCGACCGCCTGAATCTCGAGGAAATGGTTGCCGGAACCGAGGGTTCCCAACTGACCCCGGCCCCTTTGGATGGCCCGTTCGCTCAATACCGAGGGGTCGGCCCCTTCCATGGCGCCGTGGTCTTCGATCCGTTCCAGGTCCCGGGGCATTCCGAAGCCCCTTTTGACGGCCCACTCCGCTCCCATCACAGCGACCCGTTCCTGCTCTGACCGGGACAGGCGAATGGGGCTGCGGGAACCCACACCGGTAGGGATATTTCTGAAAAGCGCCAAGACAAGCTCTTTCATTTCGCGATGGATCTCATCTGCCCGAAGGCGGGTTGTCATAAGCCGGCACCCGCAGTTGATGTCGTATCCAACCCCGCCGGGGGAAACAATGCCTTTGTCCAGTTCAAAGGCCGCCACCCCGCCGATAGGAAAACCATAGCCCCAGTGGATGTCGGGCATGGCCAGGGAGTAGCCCACAATGCCCGGCAGCGTGGCCACGTTGGCAACCTGCTGGAGGCTCTGATCCTGCCGGATGGACCGGATCAACTCGTCGTTTGCAAAGACCAGCCCTGGGACGCGCATGGCCCCGGTCCGGGGGATCAACCATCGACAGTTATCTATTTTTTCCGGGGAAATATCCATAGAGCTCATGGGGCGTTGGCAGTTAAATATCAAAAATAACAGTGGCTTGCCAGCCGTTTCCGGTGGGGGCCACCTGGATCTGGTGATAGGTCGCCGCCTTGATCTCCGTGATTACCTGGTGGGTCCGGGGATCCAAAGGCACGGTGTGCAACGCGGCGTCCAAGTGCATCTCTGAGATGGCATTGATTTCAATGTCCATAACGACCTTGTTCTCACCATCCAGCAGATAGAGGATCTCCCCCAGCCACCGCACCATAAGGTCGGGGAGATCGTCGCCGCTGAGCGAGAGATGTTGAGGAGATGTCTTTAGGCGAGGCCTTTTGCCGAGCATAATCTCCATCAGCGACAAACCGGCATTCCGAAACAGGTCTTCAAGGGTAGGACCTGTTATCCGGATCCTTAGATCCGCGGTATGGTCCAGAAATGTAAAGCATTTCCGCCTGCCGGCCATCTTAAGCAGCCGCCTGTTAAAAATGGATTGTTATGAAAATAGATTCCTGCCGGGAACAGATGCTGCGTATCGGTGCATATTAGTTTCAACTGACGAAATTGTCAAAAAATTGTCCGGTGTTTTTGCCCGGCCCTGTCTAAACAAGGAGGAAAAATCATGCTGTGCGCCTTTTGTGGACGCAAGGTGACACTGAAGGGCAAGGTCATGAGGAGTGATACCTGTCCTCACTGCTCAAGGGATCTCAGATGTTGCAGACAGTGCAAATTTTATGACCCTCACGCCTACAACGAATGCAAGGAGGTGAGCGCCGAGAGGGTTATCGATAAGGAGCGGGCCAATTTCTGCGAATATTTTGTCCCCCGCGGCTCCTCCTCATCAGCGCCCGAGAGGGCCGCGGATGCACGCGAAGCGCTCGAGGCCCTTTTCAGAAAATCATCCTGAAAAATAAAACCCCTGCCTGATTCAACGCTGACGGGCTACCGCTTTTTTGACGCAGTCCAAGGTAGTATTCATCTGGTAATGGGGCTGATTGAAAAATATAATGAAATAATAATATTCGCCCAATCCGTCGTTGATATATCCCACCCGGGTCCGAATCCCCTTGAGCGAACCTGTCTTGTAATAGACATGATCCCTTTCCCGAAGAAGGTGTTTATAGGGTTTGAAGCCTTTCAAGATTGTCAGCATATCCCGGGCGGACAAGCGGTTCTGCCTCGAAATCCCGGATCCCTCCACCATAGTGACGGAGCTCAGACCAAGCTTTTCCCGGGTAAAATCCATCACAGCATCGACGCCCTTGGCCAGGGTGGCGGGCGGTCCATATATTACAGCGCCCATTGTCAGAAGGACCTGATTGGCCATAAAATTACTGGATGAATGCATCATTTTCTCGACCACGGTTTCGAGGGAGAAAACGGATTGGTAGGCATAAAGCGGCCTGTCCTCAGGCCTCACCCTGCCGGAACGGATGGATCCGTCGCAAGCGATTCCCCTCTTTTTCATAAAATACAGGAGCAATTCCCCTGCATAACGGGCGGCTTCCTCTGAATTATTCAGGATCGCATACCGGCCGGACCTCAGATCCAGCGCACGGATCCGCTCCCGGGCAAAGGGAAGGAGCGGGGTCTGTTTCTCTGCCGAGACAATTTGCCCTGCCCTGTTGCGCTGAAACGCAACCGTATTGAAATTGGCGCTGATGGCCCCTACCGGAGCATCATAGGGATTGGTGGAGCCGTTACACCCGGGAATGAAAATATCGGGTGAAAAATAGCTGTCGTCCAGGATGAGAGACTGGAAGCGATGGATTCTGCGTGAGAGGGCCTTTGCAATCTCTTCCAGGACCTCGGAGAGGAAAAGCGGATCCCCGTAGCCTTTCATCTTGAGGTTTTGAAAGGCATCCATATAGAATTCGGTCCGGAATTTGTAGGACGGTCCCAGCGTTTCCAGTGCCGCCAGCCCGGTCAACACCTTGAGTGTCGATGCGGGGATACAGTGTCTCCTCTCGTTTTTGGCATACAGGATCCTTCCACGGGGGTCTGCAACCAGGAGGGCGTCTGTGTCCCTGATAGCTGCCAGGCATGGAAGCCTGCCTTTGCTGCCGCCGCTCGCGCACCCGGGCAAGGGCCATTCCATGAGCAGGACGCCGAGCGCCACCAGCCATACAAGCCCCCTGACCGCAGCGGCATAAGGACCATGGGTTCCCCAATAGGATTTCAAGGAGGGCCTTGACATATGTTTCATGGGTATCAGGTCAATACTTAGGGGGATGACTGCGAATGTAC
>JAGHEC010000331.1 GCA_021159525.1 Deltaproteobacteria bacterium
CGCCTGCCAAGGCCAATTGAGCGTTCTTGCCAAGACTTTCGTCCCGTGGATCTGCGATGGCAGAAGGAGGTAACATGGGTAACAAGGCAATGGCGGGCAGGCTTGCCCCCTTTGGCATTCTCGACTTCGTCGAGCTGCGGCTTTCCCCACTGATAAGTCACAAAGAGACGGCGCCCTCCCGGCAGTCGCGTCAGAAAAACCCTTCTGCCCCCATTTATTGAGCTGTTACCATATGATCTCCAAACCTTTACGAAACCGTCAAGATTGAGCGTCTGAATCTCTGAACCCTTGGTGTGCTGTTATCCACTTGAAACAGTGACTCGGTTTGGATAACCATCCGGGGGCCATTTAAGGGAGCTTGCCATGCCTTTGATTGCGCAACCTGACCATCCTCCGGCCGGGGCCGTACTGGCCCGATTGCATCAAATCCATTCGGCCAAAGGCTACCTGCCTGAGGCCGATATTCGCGCGGCCGCCGATGACCTGGCCATACCCTTGAGCCGGCTTTACAGCGCCGCGGCCTTCTATTCCGCCTTTAGCTTCCAGCCAAAGGGCCGTTATACAATACAGGTTTGTCTGGGCACGGCCTGTTATATACGGGGCGGCGACCGATTGCTGGAGAAAATCGAGACATTGCTGGGCGTGAAGGCGGGTGAGACAACCCCGGATGGGATGTTTACCGTCGAGACGGTCCACTGCCTCGGGTCGTGCAGCATGTCGCCCGTCATACGGGTCGGCGAAGAAACCTATGGAAGGCTCAAGGTGAACCTCGTCGGCCGATTATTCAAAAAATACAGACCCGGTGAACCAGGTCAAAAAGGGGTTGAGGAGCAAGGGACATGAAGATAAAGACTCCCTCCGACTTGGAGAAGCTGCGCGACCAGGGTCAATGCATGCTCTCTCCTCAAAAGCCCAGGGTCAGTGTGGGAATGGCAACGTGCGGGCTTGCGGCCGGCGCCGGGGCAGTATTCGATGCCCTGCGCCAAGCGGCGGATAATCTGAGGCTTGATCTTACGCTGGTTTCTGCCGGGTGCATCGGCTGTTGCCAAGAGGAGCCGCTCGTGGACGTTCGTATGCCGGGCTTTGGCAGGGTCCTGTACGCCAGGATGACACCCGAAGGCGCGGACAGGTTGATTCGTTCCTTGGCATCGGGTGAGTTGCCCCATGAAAACGCTTTGGCATATATCCCTGAAGAGGGTTCAGATACCCCGAAAAGCGCAGAGGTCTTATCCGGGCTGGTTCCAATCAACGCACTGCCGTTCTATGCTAAGCAGCACAAGGTCATCCTCCGCAACAGCGGCCTGATCGATCCCCAAAGCATCGAGGAATACGCGGCCAGGGGCGGGTACAAGTCCTTGCTCCTGGCTCTGTTGCAGCTTTCCCCCCATGAAATCATCGACGAAATCACCCGATCCGGGCTCAGGGGACGGGGCGGCGGCGGGTTCCCCACCGGGAAAAAGTGGGAGGTATGCAGCCGCGCGGCCGGGACGGCCAGGTTTATCATCTGCAATGCCGATGAGGGCGACCCCGGGGCCTACATGGACCGCACAGTGCTCGAAAGCGACCCCTATGCAGTAATCGAGGGGATGACCATCGGCGGGTATGCCATCGGCGCCTCTCAGGGATATGTGTATGTGCGGAATGAGTACCCACTGGCCATCGATCGGATCAATCATGCGATAGAGAGATCCACAGAATGCGGCCTGTTGGGTGAGGATATATTGGGCACGGATTTTACTTTTTCTATCCAGGTAATCCGGGGGGCCGGGGCCTTTGTGTGCGGCGAGGAGACCGCCCTGATTGCTTCGTTGGAAGGCGGGCTGGGCGAACCCCGCCCCAGACCGCCGTATCCGGCTGTCAGCGGGCTTTGGGGCAAGCCCACGCTCATCAATAACGTCAAGACATGGGCGTCTGTTGCGGCAATCATAAGAAAAGGCCCTGAATGGTATGCCGGAATCGGGACTAAGGGAAACGCGGGGACCGCTGTTTTCTCCCTGGTGGGCAAGGTCGCCAACACCGGGCTTGTGGAAATCCCGTTGGGCCTGACCCTGGAAGAGATGATCCAAGGTATCGGCGGCGGCGGATTGGCCGGCAAGCGGGTCAAAGCCGTACAGACCGGCGGTCCCTCGGGCGGCTGCATACCGGCCGATCTGTTTCACCTGCCGATTGACTATGCATCCCTGACGCAGGCCGGTTCCATCATGGGTTCGGGCGGCATGGTCGTGATGGATGAAGATACCTGCATGGTGGATGTGGCCCGGTATTTCCTCCGCTTCACCATGGAAGAATCGTGCGGCAAGTGTACACCGTGTCGTGAGGGCGCCCGATATATGTACGCAATCCTCACACGCATTATCGAAGGGGAGGCAACACCGGAAGACCTGGTGTTGCTGGAAGAGATCGCCATGTGGGTTAAAGAGGCTTCCCTGTGCGGTCTCGGGCAAACGGCCCCGAACCCGGTTCTTTCAACGCTCCGTTATTTCCGCGATGAATATGATGCCCATGTCAGAGAAAAACGATGCCCTGCAGGGGTCTGCCGCGCCTTGATCAAGCTGACAATCAATGCCGAACGATGTACGGGATGCGGTCTCTGCCTGCGGGAGTGCCCCGTAGGCGCCATCAGGGGAAAGAAGAAGGCGCCCCATATCATTGACCCCGACCTGTGCACCCACTGCCGCACATGCTATGATATCTGCCCGGAAAAGGCCGTCGAAATCGTGAGGTGATCCATGATAACTCTGACCATTAACCGAAGGCCCGTCTCTGTCCCGCAGGGGACTCTGCTGTTAAAGGCTGTGGAGGAAGCAGGCATAACCCTGCCGAGCCTCTGCCATCATGACGCCCTGGCGCCCTATGGTGCATGCAGGCTGTGCATGGTAATGATCACCGCACCATATCGTGCGCTGGTTGCCTCCTGCACCTACCCCGTAGAAGAAGGATTGGTCGTGGAGACCGATGCCCCGGAGGCAGTGCAGGCCCGCCGGCTGGCCCTGGAGTTTCTCATGAGCCGCTGCCCGCGCTCGGATGTTATACGCAAGATGGCCGAAAAAGAGGGCGTTACGGCCTCCCGATTTGGCATGCCTTCAACTGAACAGACCGATGAGCTGTGTGTTTTGTGCGGCCTCTGTGTGCGCGTCTGCCGGGAGCTGATCGGCGCGGCCGCCATCGGGTTTACGGGGAGGGGATCGGAACGCAGGGTCGGCGCCCCTTTTGACTTCCAGTCTGACGCATGCATCGGGTGTGGAGCTTGTGCCGAGGTATGTCCCACCGGCGCCATTCAGATGGAAGACAGGGGAAATCAACGCATCCTCCGTGCGTGGAATACCCGCATCACGCTCTCCGCCTGCCCTGAATGCGGCCGTTTCTTCACACCGGAACCCACTCGGTTTCTGAAGAAAATGTTGCCCGAGATCGAGACCTATTGGGAGGTGTGCCCCGACTGCAGGAGGCAGAAGACAAGCCGCCAATGGCTCAATGCACAATAAGGGACAAGTCCCTCGACGTGTTTTAGCCGGCAACAAGATATGGCTTTGTCGGGCGTCTGCTGATGCGTGACTCCTGACCAGCGCCCCTGTCTTCCTCACGCCACGAGTTCCGGTCATCCCTGAAACAAGGAATCATAGATGTCCTGGACCGAACCCACGCCGGACAAGGTCATGGAGGCGCCGGATTTGAGACCCTCCAGGCTGGTCTTAGGGAGAATGGCGTGACGGAACCCCAATTTGCCGGCCTCATTGAGCCGCAACTCGGGGTGGCTTACCCCCCGGACCTCGCCGGCAAGACCTACCTCACCGAACACCACGAGGTCCCTGGCAAGAGGTCGGTTCAGAAAGCTCGACATCATGGCCGACACGATCCCGAGGTCCGTGGCCGGTTCGTCCACCTTCAGGCCCCCCGCCACATTTACGAAGATATCCTGATCCCCCAGTTCCATACCCAACCTCTTTTCCAGCACCGCCACCAAAAGGGAAATGCGGTTGTGGTCCACGCCGATCGCTGTTCTGCGCGGCATGCCCAGGGGGCTGGGACCCACCAGGGCCTGGATCTCCACTAACAAGGGCCGGGTCCCTTCCATACACGAAATCACGGCCGAGCCTGGTACGTCTTCGGGACGCTCTTCCAGAAAGAGCCTGGAGGGATTGCCCACCGCATCCAGCCCTGTGTCAGTCATCTCGAACACACCGATCTCATTGGTAGAACCGTATCGGTTTTTGACGGCCCGCAGGATTCGGAACAGATGGCCCCGGTCCCCTTCAAAATACAGGACCGTGTCCACCAGATGCTCCAAAACCTTGGGCCCGGCAATGGCCCCGTCCTTGGTCACATGCCCCACCAGAAAGACCGGGATCTGGCTCCCCTTGGCATAGGCCATCAATCGGGAAGCCACTTCTCTGACCTGGCCCACGCTCCCCGGGGCCGAGGCCATATCCTCCGTATACATGGTCTGGATAGAGTCCACGGCCACGATATCCGGCCTCAACCCTCCCACATGTTCCAGGAACTCCTCGATGCAGGTCCCGGTCATCACATACAGGTCCTGACCGCAGATACCGAGCCGCTCAGCCCGCAGCTTGATCTGCTGGGCCGACTCCTCGCCTGAAAGATACAGGGCCCGCAACTCCTGGCGGGCCAAGCGGTCCAGGACCTGAAGGATAATGGTCGATTTTCCAATTCCGGGGTCCCCGCCGATCAGGATAAGGGATCCCGGGACCACGCCGCCTCCCAGGGTTCGGTCGAATTCAGATAGCCCTGTCTTGAGCCGCATTTCAGGGGCCAGGGAAATGGTCTCCAGGGATTCCGCCGGTCCCATGGCCGAAGAACGGCGGATTTGCCTGCGTGCCGGCCTGCACACCTCTTCCACCATGCTGTTCCACTGGCCGCACTCGGGGCATCGGCCCATCCATTTAATGGCCTCATGCCCGCAGTTCCGGCAGACAAAGCTGGTCTTTTCCTTTTTGCCCATGACAAGAAAGCCGTCTCACTCCCACCGACCGTCATCCCTCTTGCGCAGGTCCCTGTATCCGACCGTGCCCCGGTCCGTGATAAAGGAATTCAACACCCAATTCACCAGGCTGATGATAAGTCCTCCCAATATCGCCGACCAGAATCCGTAGACCTCAAAGCCGGAGATCACTCCCGAGGCCATCTTCAAAAGCAGCGCATTGATGACAAATGTAAACAGGCCCAAGGTCAGGATGTTGATGGGCAGGGTCAGGATGAGAAGAATCGGCCGGAAAAAGACATTCAGCACGCCCAAAATAGCGGCTGCGAAAAATGCGCTGAAAAACCCGTCCACACAGATGCCGTTAATGAGATAAGATGCCACCGTAATGGCAGCCGTCAGAATGAGCCATCGTACAAGTAGTCCCATATGCTTTTCCTCCATCGGCCCGTCAGTGGGGCCGCATGCCTTCATTGAATAGGAGCTGAAAAAGCTTTTCACTCCTGCGGGCAGCTCTTATCCGTCTCCATATCCCGTACCGGATAGACCGGCCGGTCTTCATTCACAAAGACGCCCCGTTCGATCAGGCCAGGCCGGGACTCCCTTTTGCCGGAACCGATCGGCGCCGTATGGTCCCTGAACTCTTTCATCATTTCCACACCGTTTTCCAGCCCGTTGTGCCTGCCGTAATATACCGGGCACTGGGACAGGACCTCCACTACGGAAAACCCCTTATGACGAATGGCCTTTTCGATCAGCCCGCTCAATTCGGTCACATGATAGGCGGTCGTCCGGGCGACAAAAGAGGCCCCCGCACCCCTGGCTAACTCCACGAGATCAAAGGCGGGATCTTTCATGCCCCACGGTGAGGTGCTGCTTTTCATGCCCAGGGGCGTCATAGGCGAGCCCTGGCCCCCGGTCATGCCGTAGATGCGGTTGTTCATGATGATCGCGGTCAAGTCGATATTTCTTCGTGCGGCATGGATAAAATGGTTCCCGCCAATGGCCAGGGCGTCGCCATCCCCCATGGGCACAATGACGGTCAGATCGGGCCTTCCCAGCTTGACCCCGGTAGCAAAGGCAAGGGCCCTGCCGTGCAGAGTGTGCATGGTGTGAAAATCCAGGTATCCGACAATCCTGGAAGAACACCCGATGCCTGACACTGCCACCACCTCGTTTTTCCTGAGGCCAATGGCCTCGACAGCCCGTATAAGGCCTGACATGACAATCCCGTGGCCACAGCCCGGGCACCAGATATGCGGTAAAAAGCGGAGGCGCAGGTAGTCTTTCACCGGCATGGCTACACTCCTTTTCCCTGGATCATGTTGAGGACCTGGAGGATGTCCCCCGGCGAGATAAAAACCCCGTCGAACCGGTTGGCAAGGAACACCCTTTCGGGTTTGGATACCGCCTTTTTCACCTCCTGGCAGATCTGCCCCATATTCATCTCCACCACCAGAACATGGGAGCGGCCTTCACAGGCCTCGCGCACGCTTTGAGAGGGAAAAGGCCACAGGCTCTGCAACTCCAGCAATCCTATCTTGGCGCCTCTCCTTCGGCGGTCCACCACCATCTGAAGGGCGCTCCTGGCCGCACTCCCATAGGAAATCAGGAGAACCCGGGCGTCTTCGGTAAAATATTCCTTGTATCGGGCAATGCTGTCCGCCCGGTTTTCCAGCTTGTCCACCAAGTGGTGGATGAGGTCATAGGCGATATTGGGATCGGTGGAGGGGAACCCCCACATGTCGTGCGCCAGGCCGGTGACATTGTATCTGTGAACGCCGCCGAAGGCGCTCATGGGGAGCCGGCCATCCTCGCGTCTGAGATAGGGATGGAAATTAGTCCCTCCCGGAACAGACGTCCAGAGTCTTTCAATGATCTCTATGTCCCCGGGCCCGGGGACA
>JAGHEC010000176.1 GCA_021159525.1 Deltaproteobacteria bacterium
CCCCCCCTCCTGATGTCTTCCACCATGGCACGGATCATCTCGTTGGTCTTTATCACCCAGACCCCGTCTATCAGGTCGGCTCCCCACGGATACACGCCCTGGTCCTTCCCGGTCTGGGCCATCTCCAGTTCCACGGCCGCCTGTCCCTCATAGGCAATGCTTTTTCTCAGGCCAACCAAGGCCGAAACCGCGTCGAAAAGCCTTCCGCAACTGGATGTCAGGGGTGAATTGATCCCCTTGAGGGCCATCTGAAGGACAAGGGAGGCCTCCTGTACATTGAGACTCTGGACAAAGGGGATGGAAAGATCAAACAGGCCTTCTCCAAAGGCCTGGTAGAGATAAACAAGGGCCATACGCCAGGGGTGGCGGGCGGCTGCGTCCCCGCCCGGGAGGGGCACATATTCAAGGTGGGCCTTGCGTTGAAATGAGGTCAGATCAGCCAGAATGATTTCGCCCCCCCAGATATGATGGTCCAGGCCCAGGCCGGTCCCGTCCATGGCCACCCCAATGACCGGACCTGTGAGCCCGTGCTCTGCCATGCAGCTGACAATGTGGGCATGGTGGTGCTGGATTGGAATGACCGGGCATTGGCCCTGTTCCCTCGCAAACCGGGTGCTCAAATAATCGGGATGGAGGTCATGGGCCATGATGACAGGCTCGATCTCAAGGATTCGCTTTAAATGGGACACGGTGAGGGAGAAGAAATCAAAGGTTTCCAGATTTTCCATATCGCCGATGTGCTGGCTCAAAAAGGCCCGGTTGCCCTTGGTCAGGCAGATGGTATTCTTGAGTTCACCGCCTACAGCCAGGACGGACGGGAGGTCCGCCATTTCATTTGGCAGAAAAATGGGCATGGGCACATATCCCCTGGACCGGCGTATCTGCCTCGGGACCCCTCCTACCACCTTTATCACCGAGTCATCGCTCCTCACATGGATGTCGCGGTTGTGCATGAGAAAATAATCCGCAATCCCTTTGAGACGAGACAGGGCCGTCTCATTGTCAATGCAGATGGGTTCCTCGGTCATATTCCCGCTGGTCATGACCAGGGCTTTGAACCTGCCTTCCATTAAGAGGTAATGAAGGGGGGTGTAGGGGAGCATAATCCCCAAATACCGGTTCCTCGGGGCCGCCTGGGGAGACAGACCATGGGAGCGTCGCTTTTTTAAAAGCACAATGGGTCGCTGCCGGGAACAGAGAAGCCCGGCCTCCTGATCGCTCACATGGGCAATGGCGCAGGCAGCCTCCAGGTCCTTGACCATGACTGCCAGGGGCTTTTCTTCCCGCTGTTTTCGTTTTCGAAGTCTCACCACAGCCGCGTGATTGCAGGCATCCACCGCCAGATGAAATCCGCCCAGACCCTTGATGGCCAGGATAACGCCCTTCTCAAGGAGGGATATCCCTTTCCGGATGGGGTCGTCGCACAAGATTACTTTGCCGTTCGGCTCATGAAGCGACATCCTTGGGCCGCATTTCCAGCAGGCATTGGGCTGGGCGTGAAACCGGCGGTCGCCAGGGTTATCGTATTCCTCCTGGCAGGCCCGGCACATGGTAAAGGCCCTCATGGTGGTGGAGACCCGGTCGTACGGGATGTCCATGATGATGGTATACCGGGGACCGCAGTTGGTACAGTTGATAAAAGGATATCGAAATCGCCGGTTTGCCGGATCACGCATCTCCGAAAGGCACTCCGAACAGATGCATACATCAGGCGAGATCAAGGCCGATCGCTCGGTCCCGGTCTGACTCTCTCTGATGACAAAGGAGGGCTCATTCGTGGGGCGGATCTCCTCCCAGCCGATACGGGCAATGTAAGCCAGGGGGGGATGGCCTGCGCTCACCTCGCTGGCAAATGCCCGTATGGCGGCCTCCTCGCCTTCCACCTCTATCTCCACACCCACGGGCGTATTGGCCACATATCCGCTCAGACCGTGGCGCAATGCAAGCTGATAAACAAAAGGCCGGAAGCCCACTCCCTGGACAATGCCCTGGACAGCGGCTCTGGCACGCTTGATCATGACTGGTTCCGTCGGGCCTTGACCTTTTCCCCGAGCCAGTCATACCACTGCTGGAGCCCTTCGCCTGTCTTGCAGGAGATCCCAAAAATGGCAAGGCCCGGATTGACCTTCAAGGCCTCCTCCCGGATCTTTTCCACCGAACAATCCACATAGGGAAGGAGGTCGATCTTGTTGATCAGGAGAACTTTTGACTCGTGAAACATGAGCGGGTATTTAGCCGGTTTGTCGTCCCCTTCGGTCACGCTCAGGATCATGGCCTTGAAATCCTCACCCACCTTGAATTCCGCAGGACAGACCAGGTTCCCGACATTTTCCACTACCAGGAGATCCAGGACGTCAAAATCGAACTCCTTGAAGGTATCCCGGATCATGTTCCCGTCAAGGTGGCAGGCGCCGCCCGTATTGACCTGTACCGCAGGCACCCCCATAACTGCAATCCGTTCGGCATCCTGGGACGACTGGATGTCCCCTTCAATTACGCCGATTCGGAACTCATCTTTTAAAGCGGCAATGGTCTTTTCCAATAGAGTGGTCTTTCCAGCGCCGGGCGAACTCATGAGGTTGAATACCAACAGGTTCTTCTCGTCAAAAATCGCCCTGTTCTCCTGAGCGATCCGTTCATTGGCCTCCAGTATGTTCTTCACCACCGATACTTTCATTCGCTGACTCCTTTCTCAATCCACCTCCATCTCCACGATGGATAACTCCTGTCCGGAGATCGTCTGGATGTCGCGGTTCCCGCAGTGGGGGCACTCAAATGCGTAGTTCTGAATCTCAAATTCCTTATGGCAGGCCCGGCAGACCCCTCTGAGGGGAATGATCTCCATGTCCAGCCTGGCCCCTTCCAAATTGGTGCCCGAGGTCATGACCTCAAAGCAAAATGAAAGGGCTTCAGGCACAATGGCCGAGAGCTGGCCGATGTGGAGATGAACCGAGCGAAGCACAGTGGCCCGGTGCTTCTCCATCTCCTCCCTTATAATGTCGAGAAGCCCCTGGGCAATTGACATCTCGTGCATGAAAAAGCCGCCTTTCCCGGGAACAGTGTATCAGCTCAATAATCAGGGGGATAACAGTGAACGTACCACCGGGGCAGGAGGATTTATGTTCCGCTCCGGGTCTCAGGGCTGGTCTCTTCAGAGACTTATCTGCGGGGGACACCCGCCTGCCAAGGCCAATTGAGCGTTCTTGCCAAGACTTTCGTCCCGTGGATCTGCGATGGCAGAAGGAAGTAACATGGGTAACAAGGCAATGGCGGGCAGGCTTGC
>JAGHEC010000032.1 GCA_021159525.1 Deltaproteobacteria bacterium
GCCCCTTTGGCATTCTCGACTTCGTCGAGCTGCGGCTTCCCCCACTGATAAGTCACAAAGAGACGGCGCCCTCCCGGCAGTCGCGTCAGAAAAACCCTTCTGCCCCCATTTATTGAGCTGTTACGTCTAAGGTGCTCTTGCTTTGCCTCGGCATCCTTGATGGCCCTCAATATCTCGGCCTCCTCGGCCTCAATCTGGGCGTGCAATGCCACGACCTGCGCTTCCATGACCTTGCGCTTGCGCTCCACATCCAGTTTCAGGCGATCCTATCTCCAGCTGCCCCGCCCGATGCTCCGCCGCCTCCCTCGCCTCCTGCGCCAGCCGGGCCGCACCACTCATCACACCGCCTGGACCGACGTATACATCCACAAGCTCGATGCCGCTGTCTGTGATCAGGAACTCCCGCACCTGGTTGGAGTGGGCCAGGCCGCGCGACTTCAGTACATACATCAAGGCGTTGCGCTCGCCGCTGACCTCCACATCACGCAGCATCAGCCAGATGTCGGCCAGCGAGGAGATCTCTGTCTCGGAAGATTCCAGGGGCTGACCCCCGACCGTCAGGCTGTTGAGAATGGCGGTTATCTGGTCGGTTTTCAGGTAATCCACCAGGCGTACCAGCATTGCTTTTGTCTCGACTGAACGGCCGATGAGACCGAAAGCGCTAATCGGATCCAGGACGACCGCCTGAGGCCTGAATTCGCGAACGCGCCGCATCATCATTGCCAGGTGCATCTCCAGGCCTTGGAGCGTTGAACGGGCGGTGTGAAACCGGAGCAATCCCCGGTCCACCCACTGCGCAAGGTCCAGTCCCACGGAACGCATGTTGCGGATGATCTGTTCCCGGGATTCCTCGAAGCAGAAATAGAGGACCCGTTCCTGGCGACGACAGCAGCCATCTGCAAAGCTCGCAGCGATGGTCGTCTTGCCCGTGCCCGCCGTGCCGGAGATCAGCACCGTGCTGCCGCGATACCATCCCTGTCCCCCCAGCATCGCATCCAGTCCGGCAATACCCGTAGAAACCCTGTCGGTGCTGGCCGGGTGGTCCAGTGCCAGCGAAGTGATGGGCATCACCAAGATGCCCTTCTCATCGATCAGAAAGGGATAAGCGTTGGTGCCGTGCATGGAGCCGCGGTACTTGAGGACGCGAAGCCTCCGCGTGGAAATATAGCCTTCCAGGCGATGATCGAGCACGATGACGCAATCGGACACATACTCTTCCAGCCCCTGCCGCGTCAACGCGGTTTCGCCCTGCTCTCCGGTGATGATGGCGGTTACTCCCTTTTCCTTCAGCCAGCGAAACAGGCGCCTTAGCTCGGCCCGTACGATAAACGGATTGGGCAGGGCGGCAAAGAGCGACTCGATCGTATCCACCACCACGCGCCTCGCGCCGATACTATCAATCGCGAGCCCCAGGCGAACGAAAAGGCCTTCCAGGTTATACTCGCCCGCCTCCTCGACCTCCGATCGATCGATATGAATGTAATCGATCACCAGGCTCTTTTGGGCCACCAGTCGGTCCAAATCATAGCCAAGGGAGGCCATGTTTGCGGCCAGCTCTTCCGGGCTTTCTTCAAAGGACACATAGACGCCCTTCTCCTCGAACTGCTCGATGCCATGGACCAGGAACTCCATGGACAGGAGCGTCTTGCCGCACCCAGGGCCCCCGCACACCAGTGTAGGCCGTCCCCTGGGCAACCCCCCGCCCGTAATCTCGTCAAGCCCCTGGATGCCGGTGGGGCACTTTTCAATGCTTGTTGCCATAACCCTCCTCCTGTATTCCTGAATCGACGCCTAAAACATCCCGAATGCACTGGATCAACTGGTCCATCTCGAGAGGCCTTGCCGTATACCCGTCCGCTCCGGCGGAAAAAATCCGCTCTCTATATTCTCCTCGGCATCGTATCCTGTTACGGTCAGCAATTTGGCATAAGAGGTCTCAGGATTTTGTTTTATCTGCCGGCAGCCCTCAACCCCGTTCACATCCGGCAGTATCAGCCCCAGGACCACAAGACCGGGCTTGAATTCAAAAACCTTGGCCCCGGCCCCGAAGCCGTTTGCCGCTGTTTCCGTTTCTTGCTTATGGCGTTGGAGGGTTTTATCAAGCAGCTTCCGAACCTGGAGGTCATCAACGATGAGATTTTTTTCTGATGAATGGGTATAGGCCAGGTGATACATCCCTTTTCCAAAGGATAAAGGCCTGCAGATTTTTTTAAGATTCGGCAGCATCCGCCGGGTGTGCGCGAGGCCCTGATTTTACCTGATTAGACCCACGGAAAAAGCGGCCCCCGGCTGATAATGTAAATTTTTATTATATCAAAAGCGGGCTTGCAAGTCAAGAAAAAATTGGCACAACATATAGTGATCTCATGCTTTTCGTGGGTTTTTCAGCGCAGGAAGTCTTGTGGCATCAGATCAATAATTTGGGGGATAACAGGGAACGTACCACGGGGCAGGAAAATTTTTCTTCCGCTCCGGGCCTGCGGGCCGGTCTCTTCAGCGAGTTATGCGCGGGGGATCCTTGCCCCCTTTAGCATTCTCGCATTCGTCGAGCTGCGGCTTCCCCCACTGATAAGTCACAAAGAGACGGCGCCCTCCCGGCAGTCGCGTCAGAAAAACCCTTCTGCCCCCATTTATTGAGC
>JAGHEC010000476.1 GCA_021159525.1 Deltaproteobacteria bacterium
GGCCGTGGCGGCGGCATGGGCGGCGGCGGAAGGGGCTGTCGAAGAAAAGGAACGGGAATTGGCAGTGGAATGGCCGCCTATCCGGCCCCGCCTTCTCCGGACGCATCCCCATCCGGGAGCCGCGATGAGGAGATCGCTTTGTTAAAAGCGCAAATAAGCGAATTGCAGGCCCAGATAGAAGGCCTTCAATCGCGGATGCGGGGTACATAAGAAACATAGCAGACAAAGGTTTCTCCATGAAGATAGCCGTTTCAGTCTGGGAGGGGAGGGTATCGCCGGTCTTTGATACCGCCTCCAGATTGCTGGTCTTGGATATGGGAGAGACCGGCGAGGCATCCCGCTTCGAGGTTTTCCTGGATGAACAGACCTGTTCCCGAAAATGCTCGCGCATTCAGGTCCTCGGGGTGGAGACCCTCATCTGCGGGGCGATTTCACGTTATTTCGAGGGGATTCTCACCGCTGCGGGGATCCGGGTGATCCCGTGGGTGTGTGGCGCGGTGAGCGAGGTGGTGGGCGCCTTCAGGGATGGGACTCTTAGTCAGCCCATGTACCTGATGCCCGGTTGTCAGGGAAGGCTAAGGGACCGGGAACAGGCACGGGATTGATATGTTGAGACAAGGAAAGTGCGATGACTGATGAGTTTGACGAGTTTGCGCGCAACTTGCAGGCAGAGATCTTTGAAGAGACCAAACAGGCCTACGGCACCGTAGCATTCGAGCGGTGGCTCTATCCGAAATATATGGGGAAAATCGATCACCCGGACGGCTACGCCCGGGTCACCGGGCCCTGTCAGGACACCATGGAGATCTTCTTGAAGTTTGAAGACGGAAGGGTGTCTGAGGCCTCGTTTCAGACGGACGGCTGCGGTTCAAGCGCGGTATGTGGTTCATTTGCCGCGGAATTGGCCCTTGGAAAGACCCCCGATGAACTGCTGGACGTGACCGGGAACGCTATCTTAAAGACGCTGGGCGGACTCCCCAAGGAGGATGAACACTGCGCCCAGCTCGCAGGAGAAACCCTCCAGGAGGCGCTCAGCAATTACATGCAGCGCCAAGTGCGAAAATAGGCCCTTACTCTGATATGGCCGGTTCGACCTGAACCTTGATGTACTTGATGATCGGGTTGCCGCCGTTGGGGTCGGGGCAGTTTTCCTTGACAAGCCCTGCGGTGTTTGCCCCGCCGAACTGCGGGTATTTGGGGTCTGCCTCAAGCCCCCTCAGATGACCGAATCCTCCGGCCGAGCCGACCACGCCTTTGCGAATATCCTGAGTGGGGTGCGCGGTCAGGATCTTAAGACCCCACGGAGACCTGACCACCACCCTGTCCCCCTCCTGAATTCCCCTTTGCTCCGCATCTTCCGTATGGATCCACAAGGGATTGGTCGGGCTCATCTTCATAAGGGCGTAGTTGTTGAAGGTGGAAGAGTGTTCGTGTTCGAGAATCCTGAAGTTGGTAAATATCAGGGGAAAGTCGGGATCAGGCTGTAATTCTTTCGGCGGTTCCACATAATCGGGAAGTGCCTCGGCCCCCTTTTCCTCGGCGACCGGGTTTTTGAAATTGTACTTGCCGGTCAGGGTCTTGCCTGACGACCCGTATCCCTCGGGCACGTTGAATGAACCCCATTTTTTGTATTTGTAGTAGGCGGCCTCATCAGTGATGATAAAGCCCTTTTTCTTCAATTCGTTGAAAGACCATAGCGTTCCCTTCAGCATGTTGGCATGGGCCTCTTCGATGTCGGCCCAGGGGAAATAGTCGCCAAATCCCAGGCGTACGGCGATTTCCCTGCACATCCACCACCACGGCCGTGCGTTGAACAAAGGCTTTGTCAGCCGGGCATGATAGGCGATAAAGGCCTCATAGAGCCAGTCCGCCTTCACCTGACTGTCTTCAGCCGCAGATACGCAATCCGGGAGGACAATGTCGCTCAGGAGACCCACATTGGGCATCCAGGCATCAATGGTCACCAGGAAATCCAGGTCACGACATGCCTTGGCCGTGGCCGCGTCATTTCCCCATGAGAGAACGGGGTCGCCGAACCAGTTGATCATCCCCCGGATCCGGCCTTCGGCCACATTTTTTGGAAAAAAAGAAGGAATGGCGCCGGCCCACATCCTGGCCTTGTCCAGTTTGGGCGGGGGGTTGGCCGGGGGCTTTGTCTGACCCTCTGCCCAGGCGGATTTCAGTTTCCGCTTGAAAGGAAGGCTCGGTCCGCCCGGGGCGTCAAAGGTTCCCATGAGCCCGTTTAAGGCCTGGATTGCCATGGTCGATTCATACCCGTTGGGCGCCTGGGATACGCCTGCCCAACTCCCGACACCTTTGGCCTTTGCCTCTGCGAATTCCCTCGCGATACGTTCAATGGTCCCGGCCGGAATGCCCGAGATCTTTTCGGCCCACAGGGGAGTCCGGGGGACCCCGTCTTCCTCTCCCATGAGACGCTTCTTGAAGTCATCAAAGCCATACGTCCAATTCTCCACAAAATCCTTGTTAAACATCTCCTCTTTGACAATCACATAACACATGGCCATGGCGATGGCCCCGTCCGTCCCCGGGAAAGGCTGGAGCCATTCCGTGGCCATGGCCGCGGTTTCGGAGCGCCTCGGATCAAATACCACCATCTTGGCCCCCCGCTTGAGGGCGGCCCGGATCATGGTCGCCTGTCTCCGGCCATAAGAGGTGGCGATGGGATTCTGGCCGAAAAAGATCATGTAGTCGGATTCGGCCGTATTGAGCCAGGGCCGCTTGTCATTGAGGTTATGCTCGTTGGCCATGCGGTTGGCATTGTCGCACATGGGCCGGTGAGTTGTTTTTGGACATCCCAGATGATCGAAAAGGGCCTCGTGAATCCAGTTGACAAAATCATTGCCCCTGAAATATCCGAGTTTGCCGGAATCAATTCGTTTTATGCCTTCCGCCAC
>JAGHEC010000177.1 GCA_021159525.1 Deltaproteobacteria bacterium
ACTTATAAGTCTGTGGGCCATTTTTCAGGCCGGTGTGTTGGGAGAGGATTTCCTTGTCAAAATGGGTTATGATGTTTTGGGAGTGCCGAACACAGATCCGTCCAGACCGCTTTCAAATGCCTTTTATCTTTCCCTGACCCGCACCATACGCGCCATTGGTACATTCAACTCCCCCAATAACTTTGGCAATTACCTGGAAATCGTTATTGTGTTTACCGTCTTCCTGATCAGCTCCGGCCTTCTCAAAAGGCGGTTTTGGGGGGGGCTGTCCCTCGCCGTCCTCTTCTCAGGCCTGTTGTACTCATTCTCAAGAAGCGCGTGGATTGCGCTTTTTCTGGCGATGGCCTTTTTTTCCATGTTGACGGCAACCTTCTGCCGGAATATCAAGAGATTCATGGCGTTTGCCAGCATCATGGTTCTTGTGTTTATAGCAGGGCGCCAATTCATTCCCGGTACTATTATCCCGCTTACCGCAGCACATGTTTCCCATTCCATTACGCTGGAGGACCCTTCCGCCAGGACCCATGTCCTTTCCCTGAAAGAGGGCGTAGAGAGGCTTTTATCCGAACCGCTCGGGACAGGCCTGGGGACCAGTGGTCCAAGATCCAGGCAAAAAGGTTTTTTCCATTCAGAGAACTCCTTTATCATCCTCGGGTTTGATGCAGGGGTCCTCGGTCTGCTGATCTACCTTGTTTTCCTTTCGTCCATAGCTTACGATCTTCTGAGAAAAATCCTTTTTGTCAGAGAGGACTTGATAAAAACAATCGCCGTGAGCGGCTTTTGTATTTTCGTAGGACAGATATTCGTCTGGATGGTCCTTCCAGGAATCGTGGAACTGGAAAACAGCCTTGTCTTTTTTTCTCTGTTAGCGGTCATCCAGAGCATTTCGGATAATGTACTCAAGGAAGGAACAGAGGCTTGCTGAAGTGGGTGGGGCAATGGCGCACACGGGAATGACCCGAATTCTATCTTTTGTTTTTTGTTTATTCCTGATGGGCGTTGACATCTCGGCCGGAGCCCAAAGCGGAAGATTGCAGATTTGCCTCAATGGGGAATGGGGTTTTCAACCGCTGTTCCTGGATAAAGAGCCTGCCGTGGAAAAGGCGATTCGGATCCTTCGGGAAAAATACTCCCGGGAAGAAATAAGCAGGCATCTTCCAAAGATTATCAAGGGAGACATGCGGGTTGAGAGCTTTCCGAAGGATGCCCGGGAGCGTATCGAGATGGCCTGCCGGGCATACAAGGAGACATTTAAACGACAGCTCAATGCCTTTTCGAGCTCCCCCCCTCAAGCGCTGCAACGGAAGATCAAGGTTCCCGGCTTCTGGACCTATGCCAAGGATTTTGGGTGTCCGGAGGGATGGAAAAGCGCCCGTGCCGGGTGGTATGGAAAGGCTTTTCTGATTCCGGAAAATATGAGGGATCAGATGATTACCCTGAGATTTGAGGCGGTTAATTGTCTGGCAAAGGTCTTTGTAAACGGACAATATGCGGGCCGGCATATCGGTGGATTCACACCCTTTGAAATGGATATAACCGACTTGGCGAGCCCGGGTTCTCAGAACATCGTAAACGTTTTCGTGCAGGATGGGTCGGCCGTAATGACCCGGGGGGGGCAATACAAGGCCCCGGTCGGTGAACTCGCGAACCACCCGGGGATATGGCAGGCGGTTTTGCTGAGGTCATATCCAAAAGTTCATATACAGGACGTTGTAATCAAGACGTCTGTCAGGCGTCAGACCATTCGCGTTGAAGCCTCCATCAAGAACCATCTGAATTGTGTTGTTAACGGGTCATTAAAGGCGGATATCGCCGAGGGGATGACTCTCGGAGAAAAAGGCTTTCGGATTCAGCCCCGGGCTCAATCCACCGTGGTTTTTGAAAAAAAATGGGACAACCCTGTGCTGTGGTCTCCGGAAAACCCGTATCTCTACCAATTGAGCCTGGATCTCTCTGCAGCCGGTCCCAATCAACCGGAAATGAGCGACCGGATGTCTCAACCATTCGGGTTCAGAGAGTTCTGGGCTGAAGGGAGGGATTTTTTTCTCAATGGCCGGAGGGTCCGTCTGCGAGGGGACAGCATCAACCGGATTCCCCGCGCCTATGTATTGACGCCAGAGTATGTAAGGGCTTTTTTTCAAGCCGCTAAGCAGACCAATATTAATGTTGTCCGTCTGCATACTGCGGTTTTTCCTGAATTCGTCCTTGATATCGCAGACGAAATGGGGATGTTGCTGATCGATGAGGCCCCGATTATGGGCTGGACCCCCTATGATCTTTCGGATCTCACGTATTTCCGGCAGTTCTTTCGCGAATGGGTGCGCCGGGACAGGAATCACCCTTCGGTTGTCATGTGGAGCGCTCTCAATGAATGTCTTTATTACAAAAGGGGAATCGTGCCGTTTAAGGAAATGATAACCCGGAGTGACGACACCCGTCCTGTCAAATTCGAGGGCAATGGCGATGCATACGGGGTTGCAGATATTTTCGATGTCCATTACCCGGGTGAACACAATTTGCCTGAACTGTTGCTTGCCTTGCTTAAGAAGCAGGAGGATGGAAAACTTGATGGTTTTGGCTATCACGATCAGACCTGGTCTGGGGATAAACCCATTGCAGCAGGCGAATTCGGGCCCATATTCTATGTTTCTCCGGGCCGAATCGCATTTCTCGGGGGAGAAGGGGTATATGAAGGGATTTTTTCAGGGCGAAAAAACTATGATGCGGCTGTGGGCGATTTTGTGGCAGCCCAGATCAAGACGATGCGCGGCCTCCAATTCGGCCATATTGCCCCTTGGAGCACGCTGAATTACGGCCTCAAATGGTTACATACTGATGTCCCATTTTATAGGACCAAAGGCCCTGATGAAAATATGCCGGGCATGCAGCCTGATAGGATTGTCGGTCACTACAGTCTCACGCTGAATCCTTGGTCTTTCCCCGAGAAACCGTTGTTCAAGAGGACTGCTTTGTACGATAAGATCAGGGATGCTCTAAGGCCGTTAGCCCTGTTCAGCAGCAGGCCTGACAGGAACCTTTTTGAGGATAAAAACCTTGGGCAGGCATGGACGCTGCACAACGATACCCCCGGTGAGATTTGCGGAAATCTGGTCTGGGAAGTCCGGTTTAGCGGGAGGATTATTGATCGGAAAGCTCTGGAATTGGCGCTTCCATCAGGCAACAGCGTTCGAGGCAGGATTGATGCGAGGACTCCGAAGGTTGAAGAAACGGAAACGATTCATGTGGATATCAGGGTGGAAGATATAAAAGGGAGATGTTTGCTGAACAAATGCTGCACCTACGCGGTTTATCCGGGCAGACTCCTGACCGACCCGATGGATTCTCTCTCGGGCATGAAGATCGGGCTTTGCGACAAGACAGGGCAGACGTCAAAAATTCTTCATGGTCTGGGGATAAGGCCTCTTGACGTCCGGTCTCCTGTTGATTCAGAGCTCGACCTCCTGATCATCGGAAAGGACAGCCTGGATATGGACATGGCGGACAGGGCCGGGGCCTATGCCAGCGAGGGCGGCAAGGTCTTGCTCTTTGAACAGGCCTCTCCTTTGGCAGTTCGGCGGCTCACAGATGGAAACGTGAATCTCGAAAAGATGAAGGCCGCCATTGCTTTTCCCTTGGCAAAAGGCCACCCTGTTTTTAAAAATATCGAATGTGATGATCTGCGGTTTTGGGGGAAGGACTATCTGGTGAGCCGGCTCAATTTTCTCAAGCCGGAAAGGGGGGTGTTTTGTTCCTTAGCTGAAGCAGGAGGAAATGACGGGCTGACGCACACGCCATTGCTGGAGGTAAGGCAGGGGAAGGGCATGCTGATTATGAGCCAACTGCTGCTTGTGGAAAAATTCTTTGATGAGCCCGCGGCAGCCATCCTGTTAAGAAACATCCTGGGCTATGCGGCGGAGATGAAGACAGAAGACTTGCCTGAACGAGAGCTTGTGCTGATCACCGACTGTGAGAAAGACCCTTTGCGTGGTTTCTTGCAGGAGATATCCATTCCGTTTCATGTGTCGGCGGCTGTTGATTTGGAGACGCTGCCCAATTATGGTGCCATGCTTTTGTCCGCAGATACCGTTCACTGGCCAGTCCTGAGAAAAGAGAAACACTGGTTGCTGGATTACCTGAGGAGCGGGGGCAACATCATTGTACAAGGTCTGAACCCTTTCCATGCAGCCCAGTTCAACGCCGTCTTTGAGACTGATTTAAGAGTGTCGCCGACGTCCCTGCTTCATCCCCAGGTGGAAAAGGCCACAGATGATGAGATGCTGTGGGGGGTGAGCAACGCTGACCTTGTTTGGGCAAAAAGCGCCGTGCCGTTTGTCGCATATTCCAAGAAAGGGACAGTCCTGATTAAGGAGCCCTCAAAAACAGCAAAGTTTCCTCAGGGGATGTGCTGGGGAGATGCCTTGAGGTTTACGCAACTTACAGCAAAAGAAATCAAGAATCCCGGAGCCGCGCTCCTCAAACTCCCTTACGGCAAAGGCCGGATCCTGGTGAACCAGATGTTACCCATGCGCGAACCCAAGGTAAGGAGGTACATCTCGACATTGATTATGAATGCGATCGTAAATTGCAGAAAAGGTAACCGTTCACGGGGTCTTGAGATCTCCCTGGTACACTGATATGAGAAAATCGCATCAGCCCAATAATTGGGGGGATAACAGCGAACGTACCACCGGGGCAGGAAGATTTTTCTTGTGCTCCCTCCGGGGCGTAGGCCCGCTACGGGCCGGAGGCCGGCAGTCGCGTCAGAAAAACCCTTCTGCCCCCATTTATTGAGCTGTTACGTGAACGATTACCAGAAAAGATTCTTGTAAGACGAGCAAATAAGCGGAGAAACGGAAATGAGGTTCTCGTGGGTCACACCGCCCTCGCCCCCCACACACACAAGATCAGGGGGGATGGACCAGAGGCTGAGGCCCTCAGGTTGTCTGTTGCTGGAAGAACCCATTATCTGATTGCCTATCGAAGGATTCCGGGCTGCCCACAATGGCGGCCGCAGACGGAATGTGGAATGCCCGCTGGATGAAGGGGAAGGGGCGTCACGCTGCCAGACGCTCTTGGAGATCCGCCAACTCAACCTCGATCCGATGAACCCGCGCCTCAATTCCTTGATGCTCCTCACGCCGTACGACAACCTCATACAGCCGATCCATCCGGCTGTTCGTCTTGTCAATGCGGTGGATCAGATCGGCCGAGAGCGCATCCATTCGTTTGTTCACATCGTCAAACCGGTGGATCAGATCGGCCGAGAGCGCATCCATCCGTTTGTTCATATCGTCTATCCGGTGGATCAGATCGGCCGAGAGCGCATCCATTCGTTTGTCTGTCTTTTCAATCCGGTGAACCAGATCGGCCGAGAGCGCATCCATCCGTTTGTTCATATCGTCTATCCGCTTGTTCGTCTCGTCAATCCGACGGCTCTGGTCCGAGAGTTGGCGACTCATGTCGTCCAGGCGCTGGCCCATGTCGGTCAATCGCTGGTTGGTCACGGTCTGGTTCTCCCGAATGAGGCCCAGTTCCGGAAGGACCATATCCGCAATGGCCTTACGAACGGTTTCCATCAGTTCCATAACATTTCTCCTGCGGAGCCCCGCTTTCGATCTCCAGGCACACGACCCTGTCTTCGGAGAAATCGCTTTTGATATTCAACAGCCTGAACCGTTTCACAGTCAAGGCAACTGTATCACCTCAATAATTAGGGGGATAACTGCGAACCTGGTGCCGGGGCAGAAGACTTTTTCTTCCGCTCCGGGCCTCCGGGCCGGTCTCATGAGTGACTTATCTGCGGGGGACACCCGCCTGCCAAGGCCAATTGAGCGTTCTTGCCAAGACTTTCGTCCCGTGGATCTGCGATGGCAGAAGGAAGTAACATGGGTAACAAGGCAATGGCGGGCAGG
>JAGHEC010000206.1 GCA_021159525.1 Deltaproteobacteria bacterium
GGATAATGATCTTGGTTTGGGGGAGTTCGTGCACGCCTGCCTCCTTCTTTCCTGTAAAACGGGGGAAAAAAAACTGCTCCAGGTCATCCTTCGCCAGGGCCTCAGCCGGGTAGCGGATCACTGTCAGGAGGCTTTCGTGTTCGGTCCGGGTAGAAACCGAGAGGACATCTCCTTTTCGCATGGAGAGCACCGCGTACTTCAGGATATTGTCAAAGGCCTTTTCAAGCATGCCGGCGTCCGCCTGGATCCTTGAGGGAGAGGCTGTCAGGGATTCCTTCAAATGGATTCCCCTCGCGGTGATTTCCTCATGAACCGTCTGAAGCGATGTGTGAAGAATCTGATTCAGGTCTGCCTCGGACATGGAGAGGGTAAACGGCTCGATGGAAGAAAGGATGACTCTGAGAATATACTCCAATCTGCTCACTTCCTCCACAATGATCTCTGCAAATTCCCTGTGCCGGTCCCCTTCAGGGAGGGAGTCCCGGAGTCGGCGGGCAAATCCGCCTGCGGTCGCCAGGGGATTTCTCATCTCATGGGCAAACCGCGCTGATATATCGCCCAAGACCTTGATCTCTTCGGTCCGGAGGGCCATCTCCTGGAGCCGCTTCAGCATGGTGATGTCCATCATGATCCCGTCCAGCCACTTCAGGTTGCCCTCATCGTCTTTTGCGGGGATGGCATGGTCGATAAATGTGTAGCTGCGGCCCTCTTTGTCTTCGACGACCCGTTCAACGCGAAAGCCCTTCCCATTTCTCCTCAGATTCTCCCACATCTTCGCCGCCTCTTCCCTTTCACACCCCCAGATGCGCTTTTCCCAGAAGCCCTTTTCGCTGACCACCTCTTCAGCAGTATAACCCAGCTTATCCGTGAAATACGGGTTGACGAATTCAGTGGTTCCATCGCAGAGGATCCGGTACACGCAAAGGGGAAGGTTGTCCACAAGGGTGCGGTATTTTTCCTCGGAGAAGACCAGGTCCGCGGTCCTCTCCTCCACCTTTTTTTCGAGGATCCTCGCATATTCCTGTATTTTTTGCCGTCGCTCCTTGAGGGAATCGAGCATGGTGTTAAGGGATTGGGCCAGCCGGCCGATTTCATCATTGGGCCTCAGTTTCAGCCGCGTCTCCCGTCTCCCATCGGCTATCTCCCGGGCACGCTTGACGATTTCCTCGATGGGCCGGGTAAAAAGCAGGGCCACAACCCAGATCAGGGCAAAATAGAGCACAATCCCGGCCCCTCCTGCAGCAATCATAAGGTTTCGGGTCCGCGTCAGTCGCCGGATGATTTCTGTGCGGTCTCTCTCTATTTCCACCACTGCCACCGTCTCCCCAAAGTAATCCCGCACAGGACCTACGAGGATGGAGCTGGCAGGATGGCTGGGAGGGGCAATGAGGATTCGGGGCTGATGGTCATCGAGGGGCACGGCCAGATGAACCATGGGGCAGCACGGCTCGACCGATTCTTTGGTAGTGGCAATCAGGGAAAATTTGTCTTCGCTCCTCTTTTCAAATACCGTTATGTCAGGCCCCCAGTATGCCTTGAGGTCTTCCAGAAAGGGTCGTCCAAAAGGGTATCCGATCTCAAAGCTCCCCACCAGGGCGCCATCGTGATAGACCGGGACGACTCCCCGGATCCCCAGGCCTGTCAGGCCCCATTCGAGGGTAGCGATCCCCTTCCCGCTCTTCATGACATCCATGATCGCCTTTCTGTAGGAGATCATCTCGCCCGATACATAAGGAGCATGCACTCTCAGAAAAGATTTGCCCGGGGGGATATGGAAATGAAACTGCCGAATCCCGAAATTGGCCTTCAATTGTTCATACAGCCGCCGGGTATACTGCTCGAGGGCCTCTGCCTCTCTGCGGGCCAGCAATTCCTGTACCCGTTGATCTTTTGCTATAATAGTTGCCATGCAGAGGGCCTGCTCCCCCCTGTGGCCGATCCGCCTCAGGAATAGTCGATAAAGCTCATGGATCTCTCGCTTCTCCCCCTGCCGAATCAATTCCTGTTGTGAGCTCAAACCGATGTATGCCAGGAGCATGGTTCCAACGAAGGAAAAGAAAAGGAAAGGGATTAAGAGCTTCCACTTGAGGCTGATTCCCTGTATTCTGAACAGAAAGTTGGATATTCTGCCGGTAAGGTTTTTCATAAACCAATCTCTTTGCGGCGGACCGTGGCGCCCCGCTCCTGCCAGGAGCCTTTGCAGCGCGTCTCTACTCTTATCGCGAGCACTCCCGATGGACTCAGACAAAAAAGGGAGCGCAGACAGGCCAAGTCATCCACTCCATCAATGCGCTTTGCCATGCCCGCGCCCCACAAGGGGCATCCTGTCCAGGGCATGGAGGATTCTTTTCTGCCGCCAGAGAATATGAGGCCCCGGATCGATGGGAGACCATCGATGGGGGCTCGGAAGCACGGCCGCCAGCAGGGCTGCCTGGCGCCGGGAAAGACGGTCGGACGAGACGCCGAAATAGTGTCGGGAAGCGGCCTCAATCCCCATGACCCCCTTTCCCCAGTCCACGGTGTTCAGATAGATCTCAAGGATCCTCTCCTTGTCCCAGAACAGTTCCACAAGGATGGTATAGTAGGCCTCCAGGGCCTTTCTCGGGAAGCTCCTGGCAGGCCATAAAAACACGGTCCGCGCCGTCTGCATGGTGATGGTGCTGGCGCCCCTGAAGCCTCTCCCGGAGGCCATATCCTGTACCGCCTTGCCGATCTCGGTGAAATCAAAACCGGCATGGGACAGGAAC
>JAGHEC010000059.1 GCA_021159525.1 Deltaproteobacteria bacterium
AAATACCTATTGGTGCCAACAAAACCAAATGAAAACATATCAAACAGGACCGTTCCTGCCAAGGACAAAAACTGATCTCCCATATGCGCTTTCAAATAGGAGACATCGCCCGATCAGGCTATCTCGACCACACACCGTCCGGCAGCAGTCTCCAACTGCACTGCCCGGCTTCTGCGGTGTAGAGCCAGGTCGGTGCCGTCCGCCCACCACTACATACCGGAACAAGGACCCGTTTGTAGAGACTCGGACCGCCCGGGTGGAACCCCTCGAGGCGGTCTATGGCGGGAAGGCGGGACTCGGGGTCGCCTGCCTGCCGCGCTTCGCTTGGCGCAGGCAGGTCGAAGGTGAGAATCTCCCCGCCTGCCTGTGCCGTGCCCGGCACGGCAGACAGGTACACGGGGGCCCAGTCGGCGGCTGTGGCGCTTTCCGGGACCGGCTCGAAAGAGATTTCCAAAACATCGAAAACGGGTGCCCGGAGGCAACCAGGCTGTTAAGCAAGCCGACTCGAAAAACAGAGGACGGAAGAATTCGGAAAGGATATTCGCGGGGTCCGACTAAGTGGTTAATCTCCCGCTTTTATCGGGACGGGACTCCACCAACTGAGCTATCTCTCAGGTACCTGGATATTCCCCTTTTTTTGATCTTTCTTTCCAGGATCGTTGCTTCACTGCGATTTGCACATGCCATGGTGTGGACCAATTTCCATGGTCCTTGAAATCGCTTCGTTGTCTGGGATAGCTGATATTCAGGGTCGTTGTGCTGACGAAGACGACGTTCCGTATCGCTCGACTGTCCGCAATAATACCGCCCCGTCGTTTCGCTTTGGATGATGTATACCCAGTGGGACATCGTCATAAAAAAAGCCCGGTCCTGCAAGTCCGGGCTTTGCATTTCTGGCTCCCCGGGACGGACTCGAACCGCCGACCAAGTGGTTAACAGCCACCCGCTCTACCGACTGAGCTACCGAGGAACAATCTTGGAAAGACCAAGCGCTTCATCCCGCACCTTCAGGGGCCGGGACCACCGGAAAAAGGATCATCGGTTTCGCTGAAAAGAGCCTTTTATCAGATGGAGGTCCTGGAGTCAACAGAATTTTTAGCAACGCCCGTCCGCTAATCGGCTTGACAGGTCCGGCTCTCCCATACTATTTTGAAACAAGCACGCCTTATCGTTGGATCGAGTCATTTCCGGCGAACGGCGCATTTTATTTTAGGTAGTACCCATCCACAAATAGATTTTGGGCACTATTTTAGATGCAAGGGGTTTCAATGAAGCAGATTGTATTGGGGACCGCGGGGCATATCGATCACGGAAAAACATCCCTTATCCGCGCTCTTACCGGGATAGACACGGATCGCCTCAAAGAGGAAAAGGCCAGGGGGATCACTATCGAACTCGGCTTTGCTCACCTGGAACTCCCGGGCGGGCAGCTCCTGGGAATTGTGGATGTGCCGGGCCATGAAAAATTTGTCAAGAATATGGTTGCCGGGGCCACGGGCATTGATATCGTGGCGCTGGTGATCGCTGCTGACGAGGGGGTCATGCCCCAGACCCGGGAGCATCTGGAGATTTGCAAGCTGTTGAAGGTGAGGCACGGTCTCGTTGTATTGACCAAGATCGACATGGTGGAGTCTGACTGGCTCGACCTGGTGAGAGAAGATGTCTTGGAATATCTTTCAGACACTTTCCTGGCCGATGCGCCGATAGTTGAGGTTTCTTCCGTGACCGGCGAAGGTCTGGATGAATTGATCCGGACCCTGGCCCGCCTTGTGGAAGAGGTCCCGGAACGGGACACGGGCCACCTCTTCCGCCTCCCCATTGACAGGGTATTCAGCATAAAAGGCTTTGGCACGGTGGTTACCGGGACCAGCATCTCGGGAAGTATCCGTGCGGGGGACGATGTGACCATCTATCCCCAGGGCATTGCCTCCAAGATCCGGGGTCTCCATGTCCATAACAGGGAGGTCTCGGAGGCCGGGGCAGGCCGGAGGACGGCCATAAATCTGCAAGGGATCGAAAAAATGATGCTGAACCGGGGGAATATTGTGGCCACCAGGGATTCCCTAAGGTCCACCTACATGGTGGACGTGGTCCTGGAACACCTGCCCAGCGCCCCCCGCAAGCTCAAAAACAGGGCCAAGGTGCGTTTCCACGCCGGTACGGCCGAGATCATCTCCACCCTGATTCTCTTGGACAGGGACGAACTCAAGCCGGGGGAGGCCTGTTTTGCCCAGATACGCCTGGATGCGCCTACTGCGGTCCTTAAAGGAGACCGCTACGTGCTTAGAAGCTATTCTCCGGTTCAGACCATCGGCGGCGGCGAGATCCTGAATCCGCTGCCCAACAAGGCCAAACGCTTTTCAGACACTGTGCTGTCCCAACTGAAGACGCTTCATACAGGGGAGGAAAAGGAGTCGTTGGAGCTGTTTGTCTACCTGGGCCGTTTTCGTGGGGTGGAAGAATCCCAGCTCTCCTTTCTGGCTAACATGAGCCGAAAAAAGCTGTCCGGTCCCCTCCAGTCTCTGAAAGCCCGACAGCGCATCATCCAGTTTGACAAGGACCCTGTCCTGTTGATCCATGCCGATTTCCTGCAAAAGGCCGGGGACGAGGTCATGGAGACCATTGCGGCCTACCACAGGAATTTCCCGCTCAAGACAGGTCTTGTCAAGGAGGAATTGCGCTCCAGGACCGTGGGCGCCAAGAACCCGAAGCTGTTCAATTATTTGATTCAGCATCTGTTGCGGGAAGGCGCCATTGTTCAGGAAAAAGAGGTGGTTCGCCTGAAGTCGCACAAGGTCACCCTGGCCCGGGACCAGCAGGAGATCCGCCGGAAGTTGGAGGCGATCTATGCAAAGGGCGGTCTGCAGCCTCCTTATTTCAAGGAACTGAAAGGGGAATTTCCCGGAAATACGGCCGCGGAGGTCTTAAGCGTCATGGTGAAGGAGGGCCGGCTTCTGAAGGTGAAGAAGGATCTGTACTTTGACAGCCAGGCAGTGGATACGCTGGAAAAGAAGCTGGTGGCGTTTTTAAAGGCCCATGGCGAGATCACCACGCCCCAGTTCAAGGATATGACCGGGACCTCCAGGAAATATACCATCCCGCTCATCGAATACTTCGACCTCAAACAGATCACAGTAAGGGTAGGAGACAGCAGGGTCCTTCGGAAGAGGTAAGAGATAAGGGGCAAGATGACCGGACGCAATGATGCAAAAATGGCGGGATTGAGGGGGCGCGGGTCTTGATTCGGGAATGGGGGCAGGCCGCGGGATGGATGGACGCACTGGGCCTCGGTCCGAGAGAACATGTGGCGGTTGTGGGGGGAGGCGGGAAGACGTCGCTCTGTTTTGCCCTGGCCCATGAGATGCTGGCGGCAGGCAAGCGGGTCGTTACCACCACCACCACCAAGGTCTGGCAAAGGGAGGCCCATGTGGCGCCGGGGGTGGTCTTTTCCCCTTGTGGTGTGCCGGACCTCCATCGCCTGAATCAGGATCTCGGGACAAAAAAGCATATCTTTATAGGGCGCAGACCCTTGGATTCGGGCAAGGTCGAGGGCCTGGCCCCTGAGGTTGCAGATCTGCTTTTTCGGAATCTGGATGTGGATTACGTGATTGCAGAGGCGGACGGCGCAGCAGGAAGGCCGGTGAAGGCCCCGGCAGGGCAAGAGCCCGTGATTGCGGCTTCCACCACAGTGGTGATCGCAGTGATGGGCCTGGAGGCCCTGGGCAGGCGGCTCGATCCGCAAAGGGTCTTCAGGCTGAAAGAGGTCATGAAGGTCACCGGTCTTCGTGAAGGGGACATGCTGACCCCGGGGGGCCTGGCCGTTCTCTTTTGGTCTCCCGACGGTCTTTTTAAAGGAACCCCTCGATCAGCAAAAAAGATGGCACTCTTAAACAAATCCGATCGGCTTGGCCCGGATCAGGATGTGAAGGACCTGGTTTACCGGATCCTCGAATCGCCACACAGCCAGATCGAGAGGATCATCGTCGGGTCCTTGGCCCGGGGGGCCTGCCGGGTGTGGATGCACGACGGCCAGGACGCGGGTATGCCGCGGCGGCATTGCGAATCGGATCAAAACCCGGGATAAAAGGCTGACCCCCGCCTGCCAACGCCTTTCGGGATCTGGAATAGGATGTAACCGTTCACGGGGGTTGAGATCTCCTTGATGCCCCGGTATGAGAAAATCGTATCGGCTCAATAATTAGGGGGATAACTGCGAACCTAGTGGCGGGGCAGAAGAATTTTTCTTCCGCTCCGGGCCTCCGGGCTGGTCTCGTGAGTGACTTATCTGCGGGGGACACCCGCCTGCCAAGGCCAATTGAGCGTTCTTGCCAAGACTTTCGTCCCGTGGATCTGCGATGGCAGAAGGAAGTAACATGGGTAACAAGGCAATGGCGGGCAGG
>JAGHEC010000408.1 GCA_021159525.1 Deltaproteobacteria bacterium
CTTGGCAGGCGGGTGTCCCCCGCAGATAAGTCACTGAAGAGACCAGCCCGGAGGCCCGGAGCGGAAGAAAAATCCTCCTGCCCCGGCGGTACGTTCACTGTGCTTCCCCTAAATATTGAGCTGTTACTGAATTCCTCAATTTGCTGATTCCTCTTTTTTCTCCTTCTGAACCTTTTTGAGCCCGGTCTGCTCCTTGATCAGATCGGCGATCTTGTCCCGGATATCCTTGTTTTCAAAGAGAAAGCGTCTCACGTTCTGCCGGCCCTGACCGATCCGGTCTTCCCCAAAGGAATACCATGCTCCGCTTTTTTCAATAATACCCAGGGCAGCCCCCAGGTCCAGGATGTCGGCCTCCTTTGAAATCCCTTCGCCGTATATGATATCGAACTCGGCCTCTTTGAAGGGGGGCGCGACCTTGTTTTTGACCACCTTGACCCGGGTCCGGTTCCCGATGGTCTGATCACCTTCCTTGATGGCCCCTATGCGGCGGATATCAAGGCGCTGGCTTGCGTAGAACTTGAGGGCATTTCCACCGGTGGTGGTCTCCGGATTGCCGAACATAACCCCGATCTTCATCCGGATCTGGTTGATAAAGATAACGCAAGTCCTCGATTTACTGATAGTAGCGGTCAGCTTACGGAGAGCCTGGGACATGAGCCTGGCCTGGAGCCCTACATGATGATCGCCCATCTCGCCTTCGATTTCGGCCCTGGGGACCAAGGCCGCTACCGAATCCACTATGAGGACATCAATGCCGCCGCTTCTCACGAGGATCTCGGCAATGTCCAAGGCCTGCTCGCCCGTATCTGGCTGAGATACCAGGAGGCTGTCCACATCTACTCCTAATTTTCTGGCATAGGTCACATCCAAGGCATGTTCCGCATCCACAAAGGCCACTATCCCTCCCTTTGCCTGGGCCTCGGCCGCGATGTGAAGGGCCAGGGTGGTCTTGCCGGAGGACTCGGGTCCGTAGATCTCTATCACCCTTCCCCGGGGAACGCCGCCCACGCCAAGGGCCAGATCGAGGGCCAGGGAACCCGTGGAGATGGAGGGTATATCCAGAAAACTCTCATCGCCCAGTTTCATGATGGACCCCCGGCCGAACTGCCTCTCTATCTGGGAAATGGCCTGTTCAATGGCCTGATTTCTTTCCATAGGAACCCCCGCTTTTCCTTTTTAGTTGCCTGAACCGCAATCAGATCGGCCGCGATTCAGGCAGGATTTACTGTTTGCCCAATGGCCATGCCCCCAACTTGGCATACACGGCCCCGCCCGGCTTGAGATTGCTCCTGAACAGAACCAGCTCTCTCAAAATGCCTTCTGGGCTCTCGACCTCTCGGTACTTCGATAAAAACCCGTCCAAGGCGGGACCCATCCTGGCACCCTTTCGAAACCTCCCCAGGGTCAGGTGGGGCCGAAACGGCCGATCCTCTGCCTGGATCCCGAACGGGATCAAGCCTGTTTGCAGGTCTTGCCTGAAGCCCGACATGCGGTCCAGATCGCCTTCCAGTCCCATCCAGAGGACCCTCGGATTCCGCCTCCCGCCAAAAAGGCCCGCCCCCTTCACCCGGATAGAAAAAGGTTCATACTGAGCGCACGTCTTTTTAGCAGCATCCTTGATCTTCCCCACCACGGCTTCCTCCACATTGCCCATAAACACCACCGTGAGATGGATATTGGTCACGCGGACCCATCGGATGTCTTTCAGAGCAGCCTGTCCATGCTCGGATGCTGTAGAGAGTATGTGCCGAATCTCGGAAGGGATTTCAAACGCCAGGAAGGAACGGATCGCCATTCAGATGCCTTCTCACCCAATCGAGGGCCATGGTCGAGGTGTTGAGCTTTATCTGCTTGCGTCGGCCCCAGAAGCGGTATCGTCTCGAAACTGTCTTAGCAGGATCTGCCAGTCCTACAAACACGGTTCCCACCGGCTTCTCGTTGGCGCCCCCTTCCGGTCCCGCAATCCCTGTAACGGCAAGCCCCAGATCGCTATGCAACCTCTCCCGCACCCCCTGCGCCATCTCCTCGACCGTCTGGGCGCTTACGGCCCCATATGTGGAAAGGGTCTTGGGGGTTACGCCCAGAATGCGGACCTTGGATTCGTTGCTGTAGGAGATGACGCCCCCCTGGAAATAAGCCGAGCTCCCTGCCACATTGGTCAGGCGATGTCCGATCAATCCCCCCGTGCAAGACTCTGCCACAGACAGGGTCCTTTTCTTTTCGCAGAGGAGCCGACCAACCACCTCCTCCATCTCCTCGTCCCCTACGGCAAAGACATAGGGGCCTACCAGGCATCTGACAGCCTCTTCCACCCTGTCCAGGGCCTCTGTGACAGACCTCTCGTCCGCACCGCGAAGGGTCATGGTAATATGGTTTTCCGGATACCGGGGATAAAAGCCGAAGACCACATTGCCCGCTTTCCCCTCTAATTTCTTAAAGATCTCTGCGACGGCCGACTCATCTATTCCATAGAGTTTCAGGATCCTCTGTCGTGTCACCGGCGGACTTTCATAAAGCTTTAGGAGTTCAGGCACCACAAAGGCATCCATGATGTAGCGCATCTCTTCGGGCACGCCCGGCAGGAAATAGAAATGGATATCGTTCTGCACAAGAGAGAACCCGCAGGCCGCACCCTTGGGATGGATCATACGAGCGCCTTCCGGCATAAGCGCCATCTTTTCGAGAGGGGGCGACATAGGAATCCCCTTGGCCTCCACATACTGTCTGACCTTTTGAAGCATCTGACGGTCCAGATAGAGAGGCCGTTTCAGGGCTTCTGCGGCGATCTTGCAGGTCATGTCGTCTTGTGTTGAACCCAGACCCCCTGTGACTATCACAAACCGGGAGGACTCGCAGGCCCTCCTGAGGGCCTCGGTCGCCATTATTTCGTCATCGCCCACCGATGTAATCCGGATTACGCTCAAACCCGAGGCTGTCAGCCTTCCCGCGGCATACCAGGAGTTGAGGTCGGCCGTTCTCCCCGAAGTTAGTTCATTTCCTATGGTAATAATCTCGCCGTGCATGGGACCGCTGTAACTCTTACATCGGGATCGTGTAATTAGCGCCTGAACAAAAACCCCTAAATTTGAAAGGAACCAACATTGATTGTTGATTTATGATTAGCCAGAAGCACTCTAATTAAGCCTCAATGTATCAGCTCAATAATCAGGGGGATAACAGCGAACGTACCACCGGGGCAGGATGATTTTTCTTCCGCCCCGGCCCTCCCGGCAGTCGCGTCAGAAAAACCCTTCTGCCCTTGTTTATTGAGCTGTTACATTCAAGGCACAAAAGCCCTGCAGGGCTAACAGGTTTGATCGGACCCCATCCATATGGTGAATGTCGCGATTGGGGTGATATTGCCCCGCACGGGGTCTTTGCTGACGACAGCGCATCTGGCCTTTTAAGTCGGGGACTGACCTGGCCATATCATGCGGCAAGCCAAAGGATACCTTTTAAAAACAGGTGGGCGTAAAGGCCTGCCAGGAGGTCATCCATGACAATCCCCAAGCCGCCCGTGAGCCGCTCTGCCTGTCGGACGGGCCAGGGCTTTAGAATATCAAAGCACCGGAAGAGGACAAACCCAAGACCGATGCTTTGCCAGGTAATGGGCATATACAGCATGGTCATTAGGAGCCCGACTGCCTCGTCGATGACCACCTCCGGAGGATCCTTTTTCCCCAGCAGTTTTGCAGCCCTGTGCGAGGCCCAGAAGGCAACCGGAATCATCCCCGCCAGTGCGGCAGCGGAGTACGCTGTCCCCAGCCAGCCGATCAGTACCAAGGGCATGGCGGCCAGGCTCCCGAATGTCCCGGGGGCCTTGGCCACGAGCCCCGTGCCGAACCAGGTGGCCAAGACCAGAGCGACCTTTCCGCCGGGGCAGGTCCTCCTGAAGACGCTGAGGACCGACACTTTATCAAATCGAGCGGCCAACATCAAGGGGCTTGTGAGATGCGTGCGTTCAGCCCTGCGATCCATTCATAGACCTCCCTCAGGGGGATGCCATGGGTCAGGGCCGTTTGCCTGCATTCCTCATATTCGGGGGCGTAACGAAGCAGACCGGTTTTGTCTGTCACGGCCTTGACCCTGATCCGGCCCCAAGGGCTGTCGACTTCCTTGGATGCCCGCTTCTGCACTCTTCGCTGACAGTACCGAAACCGAACCCCGAGGGTAGTGGTCTCAGCAATCATGACGGCCATAAGACCATCTTCCTGGCGGGGCAGACCCACCACCTGGATATGGACCCCCGGCCGGCCCTTTTTCATCTGGGCCGGGAAGAAGACTACGTCCAGGGCCCCGGCATCAAAGAGTTTTTCCATAAGGAATCCC
Source organism: Deltaproteobacteria bacterium (assembly GCA_021159525.1). Lineage (GTDB taxonomy): Bacteria > Desulfobacterota > DSM-4660 > Desulfatiglandales > Desulfatiglandaceae > AUK324. The sequence goes on from JAGHEC010000408.1 coordinate 4,330, forward strand.
AGCCATTCAGGGTTGCAATCGTCCACGTTGGTCTCAAGCACCACAACGGTTTCTGTCTCATGTGCCGGCGCTTCCGTGCCGATCAGAATCCGGAGAAGATTGGGCCGGTCGAGAAGGTCTCTGGTCCCGACGCCATATCCAATGGATTCCATTGTCATGGGGGGCATAGGCCCGAAGGATGCAGCCAGTTCCCTGACCAGTGCCGCACCTGTAGGGGTGACCATCTCGTGTCGCGTGCCTGAGTCTATCACAGGGATTCCCTTCAACAGACTGAGGGTGGCGGGGGCCGGAATGGGTATGGTCCCATGGGCGCAGGTTGTAAAACCGGACCCCACAGGGAGGGGGGAGACAAATATCTTTTCCACGTTGAGGCATTCCAGGCCGTATACAGCCCCTACAATGTCCACAATGGAATCCACGGCCCCCACCTCATGGAAATGGACCTCCTCCGGGGGCCGGTTATGGATCGCCCCTTCGGCCCGGGCAAGCCCTTCAAAGATCTCAATGCTCTTGTGCTGAACCGTTTCCGGGAGGTCTGACCTTTGAATCATGGACTGAATCTCACGGAGATTCCGGTGGGCATGTACTGTCTCTTGCTCAGCGACCAGAAATCGGGTGCCGTATATCTGGTGTCGGGCCTCCCGCACGGCATGGATTTCATAAGCGCCAAGATCAAGCCGGCAAAGCCCCCCCTTTAATTGATCCAGGGAAAGTCCCGCATCCAGGAGGGCGCCTACGAGCATGTCGCCGCTGATGCCGGAAAAACAGTCCAGGTAGGCAATCTTCATTAGAGGCGCTCTTCAGGAAAGAATAGTCGAAAAAGCCCTGCTCGCAAGCAGGGCTTTTCACATCCGCGGTCAACAGATTAAATGACCTCTGCGATCAGTTCCGAAATGTCCTTGATCTCAATGGCGTCTTCCTTGTTCGTGGTCTTGCGGCTATCTTCCAGCATGGAGATGCAGTAAGGACAGGCCGTGGCCAGGATGGAGGCCCCGGTATCGCAGGCCTCATGGATCCTCAGGTCTGAAAATCGCCATTCCGGCTTGGTTTCCATCCAAAGCCGGCCCCCGCCGGCCCCGCAACAGAGGCTTTCCTTGCGGATCCGCTTCATCTCCACCAGATTGCCTCCGGTCACTGCGGATATAAGTTCTCTGGGTTCATCGTATATCTCGTTGTGCCTCCCCAGATAACACGGATCATGATAGGTGACTTTTTTGTCCAGAGTCTTGGGCAGGTTCAGTTTTCCTTCCTTCAGCAGGCGCGCCAGCAGCTGGGTATAATGGAGCACCTCGAATTCACCGCCCAGTTCGGGGTATTCCTTGGTAAAGGTGTATAAGCAGTGAGGGGAAGTGGTGATGATCTTTTTGACGCCCTTTTCCCGGTAGAGCTTGATGTTCTTTTCCGCCATATTCATAAACAGGTTTTCGTCCCCTATCTTGCGCACCGATTCGGAACAGCAGTTCTCCTCCTCGCCGATCACCCCGAAGCTGACCCCCGCGGCCGAAAGGACCTTGACCATGGACCTGGCGATATTCTGGCTCCGCGCGTCATAGGCCGATGTACAGCATACAAAGAGAAAATATTCGGTCCCCTCGTCAAATGCAGGCACATCCAGCCCCTTCATCCATTCGATCCGCTTTTCCCTTGGCTCGGACCAGGGATTTCCATTGCTGTGAACACTCCCCGTGGCTGTCCGCAGCACGCCGGGAATTGCCCCTGTTTCGGCGATCATGGCGCGCATGGCCCGGACCACGTCGATGATGGTGACGCCCCGAGGACACTTGAGAACACACTTGTTGCAGGTAGTGCACCCGTAGAGTATGTCGTCTGATTCATATCCTTCAACACCCAACTGGGCCATCCGTATTAACCTGCGGATGTTAAAAGGTCCGTCCACAATCCGCCACGGACACGATCCTGCACACATGCCGCACTGCATGCAGAGGTTCAATTTCTCGGCGCCCATGGCCACCAGGGCCTCGTTTACTTCGTACAAAGGCGTTAACGCTTCCATTTCCTATGCTCCTTTCGCCGCAGAATAAGATCTCCCATATTTGTTACAGGAATCACACCAAAAAAGAATGTGATTTTTTTAACAAATACACCTGCCAATGTCAACATCCTAAGGGGCGCCTTGATCCCTCCTCCTTGACAAGCTATCTCAACAAGCTTAAATTTTTTAAGATTTTTAGTATCACCTCAATAATTAGGGGGATAACTGCGAACCTGGTGCCGGGGCAGAAGAATTTCTCTTCCGCTCCGGGCCTCCGGGCTGGTCTCTTGAGTGACTTATCTGCGGGGGACACTTGCCCCCTCCGCATTCTCGACTTCGTCGAGCTGCGGCTTCCCCCACTGATAAGTCACAAAGAGACGGCGCCCTCCCGGCAGTCGCGTCAGAAAAACCCTTCTGC
>JAGHEC010000211.1 GCA_021159525.1 Deltaproteobacteria bacterium
ACACCCGCCTGCCAAGGCCAATTGAGCGTTCTTGCCAAGACTTTCGTCCCGTGCATCTGCGATGGCAGAAGGAAGTAACATGGGTAACAAGGCAATCGCGGGCAGGCTTGCCCCTTTGGCATTCTCGACTTCGTCGAGCTTCGGCTTCCCCCACTGATAAGTCACAAAGAGACGGCGCCCTCCCGGCAGTCGCGTCAGAAAAACCCTCCTGCCCCGGGTTATTGAGCTGTTACGATTTACTTGTATAAAGGAGAGCCCATGGCAACGATTAACCAACTTGTGCGCAAAGGTCGTCGCAGGCCCAAGAAGAAGGTGGCCACCCGTGCCCTTCAGGGTGCCCCCCAAAAGAGGGGGGTTTGTGTACGCGTATATACCTCGACACCCAAGAAGCCGAATTCCGCACTTCGGAAGGTGGCAAGGGTCCGGTTGACGAACGGGATTGAAGTTACTTCCTATATCCCGGGGATGGGCCACAATCTTCAGGAGCATTCGGTGGTCCTTATCCGGGGAGGCCGTGTGAAGGATTTGCCCGGTGTCAGATATCACATTATCCGGGGCGCCATGGATACGACAGGTGTTGATGACCGACGTCAGGGACGTTCCAAATATGGTGCAAAAAGGCCAAAGGGACTCCGCTCGCACGGTTCTTAAGAAAAGTGAACCGACACAAAAACCAGGCTCATTGAGGGCTTGGATTTTTTAATTTCTGCTTTGGAGAGATCATATGTCCAGGAAAAGGGTGGCTGTTAGGCGGAAAATAACCCCAGACCCGAAGTATAAGAGCGTGTTGGTTTCCAAATTCATCAACAATCTGATGAAAAAGGGAAAGAAGAGCACTGCTCAATCGATCCTCTACAGTGCGTTTGACATCATAGAAGAAAGAACCAAGAAGGATGCCCTGTCTGCGTTTCAAGCCGCCATTGATAATGTCAGGCCTGTCGTGGAGGTGAAGTCGCGGCGGGTGGGGGGTTCCACATATCAGGTGCCCACAGAGGTGAGACCGGCAAGGAGGCAGGCCCTGAGCATGAGATGGATTATCGGGTTTGCCAAGGCGAGGGGTGAAAAGACCATGGCAGCCAAGTTGGCCGGGGAGCTGATTGACGCCTCCAATGAAAGGGGCGCCGCTATAAAGAAGAAGGAAGATACACACAGAATGGCGGAGGCAAACAAGGCCTTTGCACACTACCGGTGGTAGGCGGTGCTGGAAGCGAGGGGTGTTGAGGCAAGTTTAGCGAGAGCTTATCGGTTGGTTTTCTGTTGAGAAGTAGGAGGGGAGGAGATGGCGAAGAAGAAATTTGAGAGGACGAAGCCGCATTTGAATGTGGGTACGATAGGGCATATTGATCATGGGAAGACGACTTTGACGGCTGCGATCACGAAGCATCTGGAGAAGAAGGGGTGGGCGCAGTTTATTCCGTTTGATCAGATAGACAAGGCGCCGGAGGAGAAGGCGAGGGGGATTACGATAGCGACGGCGCATGTGGAATATGAGACGCCGAACCGGCATTATGCGCATGTGGACTGTCCCGGGCACGCGGACTATATCAAGAACATGATTACGGGTGCTGCGCAGATGGATGGTGCGATTTTGGTGGTAGGCGCTGATGATGGTCCGATGCCTCAGACGCGGGAGCACATTTTGCTGGCGCGTCAGGTAGGGGTGCCGAGCATTGTGGTATTTTTGAACAAATGTGACATGGTGGATGATGAAGAGCTGATTGAGCTGGTGGAGTTAGAGCTGAGGGAATTGCTGTCGAAGTATGAGTTTCCCGGGGATGACATTCCGATTATTCGCGGGAGTGCGTTGAAGGCGCTGGAGAGTGATGATACGGATTCGGAGGAAGTGAAGCCGATATTTGAGTTAATGGATGCGATAGACAGTTATATTCCGGAGCCTGTACGAGACACGGACAAGCCGTTTTTGATGCCGATAGAGGATGTATTCAGCATATCGGGACGTGGGACGGTAGTGACGGGCCGTGTGGAGCGTGGTGTGATAAAGGTTGGTGATGAGGTGGAGCTGGTAGGGATCCGGCCGACGATCAAGACGGTGTGTACGGGAGTGGAGATGTTCCGGAAGATTCTGGATCAAGGTCAGGCTGGAGACAACATAGGGGTTTTGATACGTGGGACGAAGCGGGACGAGGTGGAGCGTGGTCAGGTGGTAGCGAAGCCTGGGAGCATCACGCCGCACACGAAGTTCAAGGCTGAGGCGTATATATTGACGAAAGAGGAAGGTGGCCGGCACACGCCGTTTTTCAATGGGTATCGTCCGCAGTTTTATTTCAGGACTACGGATGTGACTGGGGTGGTGACGTTGCCTGAGGGGGTAGAGATGGTGATGCCTGGGGACAATGTGTCGATGGAGGTATCGCTGATTACGCCGATTGCGATGGAGAAGGAGCTGCGATTTGCGATTCGTGAGGGCGGAAGGACGGTTGGCGCTGGCGTTATCAGTGAGATCATCGAGTAGGAGAAGGATATGATTGCCAATCAGAAGATCCGGATTCGATTAAAGGCCTACGATCACAAGCTTCTCGACCAGTCGGCCATGGAGATTGTGGAGACGGCCAGGGAAACAGGCGCCAGGGTGGCAGGGCCCATTCCCCTTCCCACGATCATCAACAAGTATTGCGTGTTGAGATCGCCTCACGTAGACAAGAAATCGAGAGAGCAGTTTGAGGTAAGGACACACAAGCGCTTGCTGGACATACTGGAACCGACCCAGCAGACCGTTGATTCCCTCATGAAACTGGATCTGGCAGCAGGGGTGGATGTAGAGATCAAGCTGTAACCCACGGCAACTGGGCTCATGAGAAATAGAAAGATTGTTTGGAGCTAACTCCCCATGATCAATAAGCTTTTTGGAAAAAAAATGGGCATGACCAGCCTTTTCCTGGATGAAGGAAAGAGCGTTCCCGTAACAGTGCTCAAGATAGGGCCCTGCGTAGTGGTGCAGAAAAAGAGCCGGGAAAAGGAAGGCTATGAGGCGGTTCAGCTCGGTTATGGCCCCAAAAAGGAAAACCGCGTAAACAAGCCGTTGAAGGGGCATTTCAAGGCCGTGGGAGGCCGGTGTTTCAGCCACTTGAAGGAGGTCCGGGTAGATGATGCGGGGGCCTTTCAAATAGGAGATGAGATCAGGTCCGATATCTTTTCAGTCGGGGAACTCATCAATGTCCGGGGTATCAGCAAAGGAAGGGGATTCAGCGGTGTGATGAAGCGGTGGGGGTTTTCTGGAGGCAGAGCAACCCATGGATCCCGCTCGCACAGGATTCCGGGCTCGATAGGGGCCTGTGCAACGCCTGGGAGAGTTCAAAAGGGAAGAAAGATGCCCGGCAGGATGGGGAACCAGAATGTGACCGTCAAGAACCTCAAGATCGTGGATGTCAGACCTGAGATGGATCTGGTCCTGGTCAAAGGGGCGGTGCCCGGGGCTGCAAATAGTCTCGTTGAGATCTGGAAGATCAGCGCCTGAGAATGATTCGGCGCTGTGTTGCCTGATTGCCGTTAGACCTCTCGACCTGAAGGTGAACATGAGGTGGATATATGACTGTGGCGGATGTTTATAATCTTCAAAACGAAAAGGTTTCGGAAATTGAGCTGAAGGACGAAATCTTCGCCGTTCCGATTAAAAAGCATGTCCTGCACCAGGTGGTGGTGGGCCAGC
>JAGHEC010000240.1 GCA_021159525.1 Deltaproteobacteria bacterium
CGAAGCGAGCGAAGAAAAGACGGCGCCCTCCCGGCAGTCGCGTCAGAAAAACCCTCCCGCCCCTATTTATTGAGCTGTTACAGATCAAAAAACATAACCATTTGGCCACGGATATACAATACAAAAAAATAACGGCTCGCAGGATCCAAGCGTTAAGGGCTACCCGCAACTTGTAAACGCTTACAAATAAAACTCCCATAGCCGTAACAGGGAAACCCGGCTCGGAGCAGGGCAGCGCGGCCTTTTGTTGATAGTCATGAAGTCGGAGATGCAGGAAGGTCGGTAATTGGGAAGGAGCAAGGCAGGGCCATCGGCCCGGCCCTGCCTGCATCAAACGGTTCTTTCCAGGTTGATGGTCTTCGACGGGACAAAATGGTTAGCGCTGAAAAACTGTATCAGGCTGGAATTATTCCAATCAACCAATGTGTTTACCTTCTGAACCCCAAGGCTTTTCAAATGGTCCATAAAATTATTGATCAGGCCTTCGCCCACGCCCTTGTGCTGAAAATCGGGATCCACGCCGATGGTGTCGAGCCTTGCCTCCTCCTGGAAGATGCCGTATTCGCCCATATAGATCTCTCCCATGACGAATCCCACCACGCGTCCTTCTTCTGTCTCGGCAACAAGGGAGGCAGGGACATAATCTCGGGATTTGAACAGCTTTTCAAACTTTACTTCGTAGTATTCCGTACGGGAGGTGTTCAGTATTTTCTCATCGATCTTCACCACATCTTCAAGATCTTCGGCCTTCATCAGTCGAATCTTAATCGTGTTATCGCTCATGGGATCTCTCCAATTTGTGCCCCTATTCTTTTTTGCCCTTCCTTGCAATCACCCGTTTCTCCTCCGGGATCGGGGGGGGGACAGGCTCTCCTGCCAGTTTGGTCACCGCGCTGAAGCGCGGGGGGCAGACCTCAAGACAGGTCCCGCACTTGATGCATTTGTCCTGATCGATCACGTGAATCCGGTTCTTTCCGCCCACAATTGCCCCCGCAGGACACCTCCTGAAGCACATCATGCAGGCCTGACACTTCTCCGGATCAATGTAATAGGAAGGGACATCCCGAAACAGCTCTTCCACCTCATCTTTGGTGAAAAGCCCCTCATAATCTTCGTTCTTGGTGAGCCGGCCTCCCAGCTTTTCCCTTTTGGCTATCTTAATGTAAGGGATAAGCCTCTCAATATCCTTAATCTTGTATTTCAATTCTTCCCTGTCGATCCCTTCACCGAGACCCAGGGGGCCCAGTTCCTTCACCTTACTGTCAAAGGCATTCATATGCTCTGCGAAAAGGATCCCGTCACCGGCCGACATAAACTGGATATTGAGCCTTTCAGGGTTGAGCCCGATATATTCCAAAATTCTCTTGCCCAGAAGGGCGACATTAAGGGCATGGTAATTTCCATGCGTCACGTAATTGCATTCATTCAAACGGCAGCCGACAATAAACACCCCATCCTGTCCATTGAAAAATGCCCTCAGGATAAACTCCAGGTCGATCCTCCCGGAACACATCACGCGAATCAGCCTGACATCTGACGTATATTGCAGTCTGGAAACTCCAGCCAGGTCAGCAGCCCCGTAACCTCACCAATGGCATACAAAGCCCAATATCCTGGGTTTGAATTTAACTCCTGCGCTCATGAATAATCCCTTCTTTGTTATCAGCCCCTGTTGCGTATTCTCTCAGTATTCAGGAGATAAAACGCTGACGCGGCAACTTTATTTAAAAATTTAGAGGCGGTTTCTCTATGATAAACACCGGGTGAATGGATACTTAAAATCCTGCAAGACGGTGCGAACCCCCGGCTAAACGTCTCCCACCGCCATATGGAACTGCGCCGGGGTCTCCTCCTCCAAAATAGCCGCATCGATCTGGCACACAATCTCTTCATCGGTGAAGTGTTTGAGCCGGATGGCCCCGGTGGGGCACTTGGCATTGCAGAGCCCGTCGCCTTTGCAGATTACAGGGTTTACTACCGCCTTCTTGCCCTGTTTAGTATTGCGAAACTCAATGGCCCCATACGTACAGGCGTCTATGCACGCCCCGCATCCCATGCACTTATGCTCATCCACCTCGCATACTGAACCCGAGGCAGTTACAATCTCGTTGGAGAGAAGGGTCAAGGCCCGACCTGCGGCGCCATAAGCCTGATTGATGGTCTCGGATATGTGTTTGGGATAGTGGGCCGTACCGCACAGATACACGCCTTCGGCGCTGAATTCCACAGGCCGCAGCTTGACATGGGCCTCCTTGAAGAAACGGTCCGGCCCGAGAGACACCTTGAAAAACTGCGCTATGTCCTCGTTGTCTTGAGGAGGTATGATGGCGGCCGCCAGGGAAACCACGTCCGCATCTATGACCAGTTCCTCTCCCAGAATAGGATCTGTGACGGTAACCCTCAAAACCGGTTTCCCTTCAGAAGTCACGGCCGCGATCTTGGGCTTGTCCTCCGGTTCCCAGCGGATGAACTTGACATCCTTATTGGAGGCCTCGCGGTAATAGTCCTCCCGCAATCCATAGGTCCGCATATCCCGGAAAAGGATGTAAATGTCCATATCCGGATTGATATCTTTGAGCTTCAGGGCGTTCTTGACGGCCTGAGAGCAACATACCCGGCTGCAGTAGTTTCGATCCTCATTGCGGCATCCCACGCACTGGATCATCACCAGGCATTGGGAGTTGAGGACCTTCTCATCCTCTTTGGCGATCCGGCCTTCCAACTCCAGGTGGGTCATAACCCTCTCATCTTCTCCGTAGAGGTATTCGGTCGGCTTGTATTCATCCGCGCCGATGGCAATGACTGTGGCCCCGTGCTTGATCTCGGTCTCTCCCCTGTCCGACGTAATCCGGGTGATAAAGTTCCCTATATACCCGGTGGCCTCTCTGATAATGGCATCGGTGTAAACATGAATCAGGGGGTGCTCATAAACCTGGCGGATCAAATCCTTGAGAAAGGCCTGGACATCCATTCCTTCCAGGGTGGTGTAGATCCTCCTGGCCATACCGCCCAAATCCCTGTCCTTTTCCACCAGGTGAACCTCATGTCCCTGATTGGCTATGGATAAAGCACAGGTCATGCCCCCAATGCCGGCGCCCACCACCAGGGCCGCTTTGTTGACAGGGAGGTCGATCTCCTGCAATGGCTCCAGCAGGGCGCACCGGGCCACGGCCATGCGGATGATGTCCTTTGCCTTCCGGGTAGCCTCTTCAGGCTCTTTGGCATGAACCCAGGAATCGTGCTCTCTGATATTGGCCATTTCATAGAAATACTGGTTGATCCCAGCCTCCCGGAGTGTATCCCGAAACAGGGGCTCGAGGGTTCTGGGGGAGCAGGCAGCGACTACCACCCGATTGAGATTCTTCTCCTTGACCATATCCGTTATTTCCTGGGCGGAATTGGTAGCGCATGAGAAGAGCTGTTCCTGAGCATATACCACGTGGGGGAGGGTGAGAGCATATTCCACCGTGGAAGGCACATCCACGATCCTCCCGATATTGGCCCCGCAGTGACAAACAAACACGCCAATGCGGGGTTCCTCTGCGGAAACATCCTTTTCCTCCGGATAAACACGCTCTGTGGTCAGCTTTCCCCGCCGGTAATCCAAAAATTGGCCACACTGGGCCCCGGCCCCGCTGGCGCTGAAGACCGACTCCGGGATATCCATGGGCCCCTGGAAAGCGCCGCTCACAAAGATCCCCGGTTTCGATGTTTCCATCAGGTTGAATGGATCCCCCTGGCAGAAACCGTGTGAATTCAGGTTGATCCCGAATCGTTCGGCAAGCGCCTCGGCATCCGCAGGGGGGTTCAACCCCACGGACAGGACCACCATATCGAATTCATCTTCTTTGACCCCTTCATCCGCAGTCGCATACCGGACCACCAGATTCTTGGTCTCCGGTATCTCTCTAACCACCGTCGTGTAACTCCTGATAAACCGGATGCCGGGAAGGTCTGCGGTGCGCTGGTAATACGGCTCGAAATCCTTGCCATAGGAGCGGATATCATTGTGGAAGATGGTGCATTCGGCGTCGGCGTCATGGTCCTTGGTCAGGATTACCTGTTTCTGGGTGTAGGTACAGCAAACAGCGGAACAATAGCTGTTGTCGCCCGGTGTAACCCGCCTCGAACCTACGCACTGGATCCAGGCGAGCTTGTGGGGGTGCTTCTGGTCCGAGGCCCGCAAAATCTCCCCTTCGTAAGGCCCGGTGGCGCACAGGAGCCGCTCAAAATCGAGGCTGGTGACCACGTTGGCATACTTGCCATAGCCGTAATCTCCCTTTATGGCGGGATTAAACGGCTCGTAGCCAGGGGATAACAGAACTGCGCCTACATTGATCTCGACCCTCTCGGGCTGCTGCTCCAGATCAACCGCGTTGTTCTGGCAGACCGCCTCACAGATGCGGCATTTCTTCTCTTTCAAATAAAGGCAGCTTTCATCAATGTAGGAGATGAGAGGGATGGCCTGGGCAAAATAGATATGGACGGCCTTGTTCTGGGATATTTCCTGATTGAAGGGATCCGGATACTGGACCGGACAATACTCCATACAGGTGCCGCACCCCGTGCACATATCCTCCTTGATATATCTGGGTTTCTTGAGAAGGGTGATCTTGAAATTACCTGCCTCGCCCTCTGCCCTTTCCACTTCCGTGTAGGTGAAAACCTCTATGTTCGGATGCCGGCCGACCTCGACCAGTTTAGGAGAGAGGATTCACATGGAACAATCATTGGTGGGATAGGTCTTGTCCAACTGAGCCATGTGGCCGCCGATGGCAGGGGCCTTCTCCACGAGATAGACCTTAAAGCCTGCGGTGGCCAGATCAAGCGATGCCTGAATGCCGCTGATCCCGCCGCCTACCACCATTACGTCTCCATAATTGCCGGCCGCAAGATGCTTACGAAGCTGTTCAATATGTTCGTTTTCCACTGTTATCCGCCCTTGTCAGATCAAATTTGTCCAATTCATGGATTCTCAATACAATAATCCGTCAATGCCGAAATTAGATGACTTCCGCAATAATTTCGGTAAGGTCCTTGATCTCTATTTTTTCATCCATACCCATGGTAACCCGGCTGTCCTCGAACATGGTAATGCAATAGGGACAACACGTGGCCAGTATCTCGGCCCCTACATCAATGGCCTGTTCGATCCTGAGATCAGAAAACCGTTCGCCCTTCTGAGTCTCCATCCAGACCCTGCCGCCCCCCCCGCCGCAGCACAGACTGTCGACACGGCAATCAGCCATTTCACTGAACTCCAGGCCGGGAACCCCCTTCAGGACATCCCGGGGCTCGTCATATATGCCGTTGTGTCGCCCCAGGTAGCAGGGATCATGGTAGGTGACCTTCTTGGCATATTCCCCTTTGAGTTCGAGCCTCCCCTCCCGGATCAGCTCGAACAGGAGCTGGGACATATGAATGACCTCAAAATTGACCATAAAATCAGGATATTCATTTTTAAAAGTATGGTAGCAATGAGGTGAGGATACCAAAATCTTCTTCACCCCGTTATCCACAAAGGTCTTAATGTTTTCCCTGGCCAGGCGTTTGAATACCTCTTCATCACCGGTCTTGCGGATGCTCTCTCCACAACAGTTTTCCTTGGGACCCAGTATGCCGAACTCCACCCCTGCCTTTTTGAGGATGGTTGCCGTGGCAACCGCCACTTTCTTCAATCGGGGGTCATAGCTCGGATAGCATCCGGGAAAATAGAGGATATCCATTCCCTCTTCAAACGTCCCCACCGAGAGGCCCTTGGCCCAGTCCCCCCGCTTGGCCCTTTCCTCGCCCAGGGTGTTGCCTTCGCCCACCAGGCTCCCCCTTATGGTGCGAACGGGCTGGACCGCCTTTGGAAATACGCCGTATTCTGTGGCAATCCTGCGCAGGGCTACCCCGGATTCGATCTGCTGAACATCCCTGGGACAGTGC
>JAGHEC010000202.1 GCA_021159525.1 Deltaproteobacteria bacterium
TAACCAGGGCTCAGGTGCGGGATGACTTGACAGTCCTTTATCCAAAAAGTGAATGGCTTTTCAACAGGGCTGCGGCCTCTCACAGACAGGAATCATTCCGGGTCGGGATCTTTGCTTCCGATGACTTAGTGCCTATGAACAGACTTCAGACATATGGATATATCCTGTTTTTATGCCTTAGCATTGTTTCTGGAATGCTGTTGTACAGCGGGCCAGCCTGGCCAAACAGCCGCAGGCCGGCGGCGCCGGGGAACCAGAAAACCCCTCACCTGTCTATGCCCTATACCGTGGTCGACATGGGCGAAATTGATCAGGGTAAAGACTCAGAGGCCACGTTTTACATCCAGAACAAGGGGAATGCCGCCCTGATGATCGATAATCTGACGGTCAGCGATTCAGCGGCTGTCCTTGAGCTGACCGCCAATGTGGTGCGGCCTTCAGAAGAGGCCATCCTGCGATGTGTGCTGGATACCTCGAATATGCAGGGGAGGATCATCATTCATATTGCATTCCACTCCAATGACCCGGAACATCCTGCAACGACGCTTCAGGCAACCGGGGTCATTCGACCTCTGCTGGGATTGGAAACCCCGTTGATCTTTGCTGGTCAGATCGGCAAAGAAGCCCCTTTTTCAAAGACCGTGGCCCTGAATGGAACGCTTGTAAGAGAGGGGAAATGTGACGGGCTAAAGGTATATGTCAATTCCCCATTTATACAGGCAACGATTGTAAAGAAAAGGCATGGGGATAAGATAACGCCCATGCTGCATATCCTTGTCCCGGCAGACATGAAAGCAGGCACCTTTAAGGAAGTAATACGCGTTGTTTCCGAGAACCCCGCAGCCGAGGTCAGCCTGGTGGTGGCAGGACAGAAGCTGGGGGTTATTCAAGTAAAGCCGGACCGCCTGGCCTTTTTTTCACCGAAGGGCGCCGATCCAGGTTCCCGCACTGTTGTGCTGGAATCTCAAAAGGTCTTTCACATCAAAGAAATCCAAGACCTCAGCGGGCTGTTGAGCCTGTCGGTTCAGACTGTTAGACCAGGGAAATGTTATGAAATCACGGCAGCTATCAAAAAAGGGATGCTGAAGGGCAATTCTTTTTTGGGCTTGGTTCAGGTCCACACAGACCTGGAGGAGCACCCCCTGATCGACCTTCCTGTGCTGATTGGAGTCAATCAATGAGAGCCCGATTTGAATTCTTGGCCCGGGACTATCCTTGATTTTCATTCATCAGCGAGGTTTTCTCAGAACGAGATATCCGATGTCCCGTGATTTTGCGGGAGCGCATGTCTATTTTTTTTTGCACATAGGGTGAGGCATGGGCGCAGCCCCGGCACACAGGGCCGTGATTTTTGGGATATGCCTCCCCGCAGGCCGGACAGACAGCGATTTCTCCTTTGGCTCGCCTGGCCAGAAAGGCAGGGAGCACCTCAACATTCTGAAATCCAAGGAGCTTGATGCCCGCCTTGAGAATCTGATCCGTGAGCTTTTCCAGGCTTTGCTCCTTTTTTGGCCTGAGCTTGAGATGCCAGATGTTGACCTCGGGCCATTCCTCCGTCTTTTCAGGATCCAGAAACACCCGGATCCCCCTGCCTGAATCCTTTTCATACAGAGCCAGGGCAAAACGTCCCAGATCGGCCATATGGAGCCATCCGTTGCCGATGGTGCAGGGCGTGAGGAGTTGAATGGCGTCAGGGAGACAGCTTGAGGTCTCGCAGATGGCGTCATAAAGACGCGTTGTATTCAACCTTTTGATGGCTGCATCCACCATGATGCCGCCCACGAGCATGCCCGGGGAGGGACTTCCGTGAAACCACTCAATAAGCCGAAGGTATTCATTCAGGGAGTATTTTCCGATGGTCATCATGGGCTGCCTTTGTCTCCAAGCGTGATCCGGGGGGCGGCCGTGCTGAAGGGAAGATCCAGTTGCCCTATAATTGGGGCAAAACCTATAATCGGCGAGCAGGTGTGTCAACAAAAATCAGATCCCGGTTTCGGTTCCACCCATACCTTGAAATTGTCGCCAAAATATTCTATGGTCGGTCGGAGGTTGTCCACCCGGGCCGTTTGGCCTGATTATGAGGCGGTTGCTGCACTGTAACAGGCAGCGCAGGCACGGGAACCGTTCCCCGATGGCCGTTCCGAGTCCTTAATGAACTACCCCGCCGCAAGCAGCGGGGTATGAAAATGAGCGTTTTATCGTAATAGCTCAATGAACAGGGGCAGAATGGTTTTTCTGACGCGACTGCCGGGAGGGCGCTGTTATCCCCCTAATTGTTGAGCTGATACGTTTTATCTTTCTTGGTGCAGCAAGCTGCGGGGAATTAAATCCTACAGGTTTTGCATCGCACTTGGAGTAATGAGAATAATCCGTGTAAGCTGCGAAATCTGCGGATTAAAAAGGCTGAGCACAGAGGCAGGCGGGGGGCTGTTGGTTTTGACTTTTAGGACAAGGAGACGTCATTGAAATGTCAGAGAAAATGCGCTGGGTAAAGACCCATTGCGCCAGGATGGACCACGGCGGCTGCGGGCTCCTGGTGGGCGTGAAGGACAACCAGATCGTTCAGGTTAAAGGGGATCCGGAAGGATTCCTGAACAGGGGGTATACCTGTTTCAAGGGTAAGGTCTCTCACGATCGCCTGTACCATCCCGACCGTCTGCGCCATCCCCTCAAGCGGGCAGGAGCGCGGGGAGAGGGGAAGTGGCATGAGATCTCCTGGGAGGATGCCCTGGGGGAAACCGCTGAAAACCTCCTGAAAATAAAGAAGAAATATGGGGCCCCTGCTGTTGGATTCGGCGTAGGCATGCCCAAAGGCCTTGAGCATTTTGTCCTGATCCGGCTGGCCAACATCTTTGGTTCGCCCAATGTGATTGCGTCCCAGGATGTCTGCCATGCCCCCAGGGAGATCTCCGGTGTGCATACCTGCGGTTTTTATCCGGTGGCCGACCTTCACCATCCCACCCGTCTGGTCCTCTCATGGGCCAGCAATCTCCTCTCCACCAGTGAAGAGGGACAGATCGCCAGCCTGCTTACGGATCAGCTTCAAAACGGGGCACAGTTGATTGTTGTGGATCCCCGAAAGACCGAACTGGCAGAGCGTGCGGATCTTTGGCTGCAACTGCGGCCTGGGACGGCCCAGGCCCTGGCCCTGGGATTTCTCCATGTCATCATCGGGGAGTCCCTTTACGACAAGGCCTTTGTGGAGAACTTTACGTACGGCTTCAATGAGCTTTGCGCCCATGTGAAGGCCTACAGCCCAGAGGCGGTGGGCGAGATCACGTGGGTTTCTGCAGACCTGATCCGAGAGGCGGCTCGCCGGTATGCGGGCGCCAAACCTGCGGCCCTCCAGTGGGGAAACGCCATTGAGCATGATATGCATGCCTTTGACGCGGCCCGGTCCCTGGTCTGTCTCATGGCGCTTTGCGGAAATCTGGAGGCATCCGGTGGAAATGTGCATGCCCATGAGCCCGAGATCATGGGCCTGGGAGAGTTCGTGCGGGCCGATCTCATCCCGAACAAGCGCAAGGAGATGATAGGGGCTTACCATGGGACCATTCCGAGACTGATGACCGTTCCACCCGCGCTTTTTCGAAAAGCGGTTCTGGAAGACGAGCCCTACCCCGTGAGGGGATACTACGGCATGTGCACCAATCCACTGGTGGCCTGGGCCGACAGCCGGCTTACTTTTGAGGTTCTAAAACGACTTGACTTTGTTGGTGTTGCCGACCTATTCATGACCCCTACTGCGGCAATGGCCGACATAGTCTTTCCCGTGGCCCATCAGTACGAGATGAACGATATTGGACATTACGGCATTGGACACGGCATGATCCTGGCCAGGCCCAAGATCGTGGATCCTCCTGCGGACTGCTGGCCTGACATGAAGATCATGAACGAACTGGGCAAGCGGGTATCAGACCCCCGGTACTGGCACGATGACTTCGAGGACTTTTTAGAGGATGTGCTCAAGCCCTCGGGTCTTTCGTATCAGGACTTTGTTGCTAAGGGGTATCTCAAGGGGCCCGACCGGTTCCGGCTCTATGAGAAAAAGGGATTTCGCACGCCTACCGGCAAGGTCGAACTGCAGCTGAGCACCGCCGATAAATTCAACCTAAAGGCCCTGCCTGAATTCGCAGGGCTGCCGGAACCGGAAGATCCGGATTATCCCCTGATCCTTATCAGTGCCAAGAGCCGGTATTACCTCCTTTCCTCCTATCGATGGGTAAAGCGGCTGCGGGAGAAGAGGCCGGTTCCCCTGGTGGAAATTCACCCTGAAACCGCGGGGGCCCGCGGCATTGCCGATGGCGATGAGGTCTGGGTCCGCACCCGGCATGGCGAGATTACCCAGACGGCCCGGGTCACGGACAGGATTGATCCCCGGGTGGTGAGTGCAGATCTGGGGTGGTGGTTTCCGGAAGGGGATCCGGCGGCCCAGTTTGACTGGCGGCGGTCCAATTTCAATATGCTGACCTCTATAGAGAAGCTGGGGAAGGAGTTCGGCACTCCCAACATAGCCAATCTCCCTTGCCAAATCCAAAAAAAGACCGGGTAGGCGATTGTGAAGCCGGCAAGCCGCTCTTGGCAGGTGCGACTGAGGCCGCGCCTGCCTCAATGCGGCCTTCAGGCTTTTTGCGACACGATTCTATTCGCCTGACTTCTCAGCCTTGATTGCCATGTAGACCCGCTCCGGGATCAGGGAAAGCTCCCAGATGTGCATCCTGTTGCGTTACAAACCGCATTCAGGAGGGGAGGGATGGTGGGCATGATGGCGTTGATGGGCGGCATATCCAGGGCGGTCGGGATCTTGCATTCGCCCAGGTTGGTGTTCAGGACATCTCGTCTGTCGTCAAACTTGACCTCATAGGACATGGCCTCGCCCGGGGGCTGAGGAGTCGGTAATCCTTTTGCCGATGAAAGGTTTTGGGTGGCAGCTCAACAATTAGGGCAATAACGGCGCCCTCCCGGCAGTCGCGTCAGAAAAAGCCTTCTGCCCCTGTTTATTGAGCTGTTACGGCCTTGGTTTGTTTGAGAGATTTGGCGGTATTTATGGTTTTTTTATGATGCATGTGCTGTTAACTCATAATTCAATTGACAGAAATGGATTCTCAATCTTAATATGCAACTCAACCAGCGCTTCGGGGGTGGGAATTACGCAATCGGCATGCGGGGAGTCTGTGGGGTGGACTGAATGGAGAAGAGGGGTGCCTTTTTCTGGTTGACGATCTCCAGCGGCATCATTGTGCTGGCCTTTATTCTCTTGCCCCTGGTCGATATGGTGAGCGCCCCCTCCGTCTCCATGCTCAAGGAGACCCTCAGAGACAAAGATGTACTCCGGTCCATCTGGCTCAGCATATACGCCTCCGGCACGGCTGCCCTCATCTCTTTCGTGTGTGGAACTCCTCTCGCATATCTCCTGGCCCGCACCCGGTTCAAGGGGAAGCAGATGGTGGAGAGCATCATTGACCTCCCCATTGTCATCCCTCATCCGGTGGTAGGAATCGCCATCTTGAGCATTGCCGGAAGAAACCACTGGATCGGTCAGGCGTTAAGCGATCTGGGAATTCGGATCATGGGAAGCGTGACCGGGATCATCACGGTGCTTACCTTTGTAGGACTTCCTTTCTACATCAATACGGCAAAAGAGGGTTTCGGGGCCATCTCTCCCAGGCTGGAAAAGGTCTCGCGCAGCCTGGGAGCGTCTATGACGAGCACCTTTTTCAGAATCACTTTTCCCCTGGCCTGGAGGAGCATGGTCATTGGACTCATTATGTGTACGGCACGCGCCATCAGCGAATTCGGGGCTGTGGTCATCGTGGCCTATCATCCCATGATCGCGCCGGTCATGATTTATGAACGCTTCGAGGCGTACGGGCTCAAATATTCGCAACCGGTCGCGGTGTGGCTCGTGCTGGTGTGCCTGTGTCTGTTTTTGGCGCTTCGCATCCTTACGCTCAGGAGGCCCAGAGAGTCATGATTTAACAGCTCAATAAATGGGGGCAGAAGGGTTTTTCTGACGCGACTGCCGGGAGGGCGCCGTCTCTTTGTGACTTATCAGTGGGGGAAGCCGCAGCTCGACGAAGTCGACAATGCGGAGGGGGCAAGCCTGCCCGCCATTGCCTTGTTACCCATGTTACCTCCTTCTGCCATCGCAGATCCACGGGACGAAAGTCTTGGCAAGAACGCTCAATTGGCGTTGGCAGGCGGGTGTCCCCCGCAGATAACTCACTCAAGAGACCACCCCGGAGGCCCGGAGCGGAAGAAAAATTCTTCTGCCCCGGCACTAGGTTCGCAGTTATCCCTCTAATTATTGAGGTGATACAAATCTCCCAACTATAAGACATTTTAAACCATTTTTTATTTCGCCCGCCAACCCCGACACAAGCGGCGGGGATTGCGCTCGCCGGGCATTTTCAATGAATCGAGCCGCCGCCCCCGCCGCAGACCTGATCATCGCTGATCATTGGGAGCTTTCCCTTGATCAAGTCCTCCACAACAGGCCGGATCTGCGGCCTTACCGCATCATGGTACACATTGACGCCAACCTGCCTGAACCCCATGAGGGGACGCATGCCGATACCCCCAACGATCAAGGCATCTACATTGTGGCTTGCCAGCAGGTTCACCGGGACCATGCAGCCGCCCTGCACATGGCTCTCGTTGGGGATAGTGGTCACCTGTTTGATCTCCCCGTCTTCCACGTCCACAAATGTAAATACATCACAGTGGCCGAAGTGTCCGGATCGTTGCCCGTCGAGACCGCCCGGGGCCAGACTGGGGATAGCGATTCTTCCGTTTTGCATGTTAAACAAGCCTCCTCGTTTGCTGAATCATATAAGACCTGTCGGCCTTTTTCCCAATTCACAAAATTAGGAATTGAAGCAATCCATGTCAAGCCTTTTTTCTACCGGTCTCAATGGCCTGATAAAAAAGCCCGGCAACAGCCCATCTTCACAGCAGGGCGGGCCCCGGCCCGGATACAGGCCGTTGGCGGATTCCTCACGGAATGCAAAACCAAGTGCCCGATCCGCTCCGGGAGCTTGTACCCCTAATCTTACCTGTTCGAAGGGGCTTCAATATTGAGGCGCTTCATCTTGCGCCACAGTGTGGTGGGATGAATGCACATTTCCTCAGCAGTAGCCAACCGGTTCCAGTTGTTCCTTCGAAGCGCCTCATAAATGAAATCTCGCTCTGTTTCCTCCCAGGTCGCCCTTTTCCGGACCTCCTGCGGGGCAGGCGCTGCGCGTCCGGATTCCACCGGCCCATGTCTGATATGGTCCGGCAGATGCTCCACGCCTATCAACAGGGCCTTGCACACCACTGTGGCGTATTCAATGATATTTTCCAGTTCGCGAATATTTCCTGGAAAATCATAGGTCATCAGCAGGGGAAGAACATCCGGTGTGAGGCCCTGGATTTCCTTTCCGTTGAGCCGGTTGAATTTTCGGATAAAATGATCCACCAAAAGCGGAATATCTTCCTTACGCTCCCGCAGAGGCGGGAGGAGCAGCTTGACCACATTGATGCGATAATACAGGTCCTCCCGGAACACGCCTTCCCTCACAAGCGTTTCCAGGTCACGGTGCGTTGCGGCAACAACGCGTACATCCGCCTTCACAGACTTGGTGCTTCCCAAGGGCTCGTATACCTTGTCCTGCAATACCCTGAGCAGCCGGACCTGAAGGGCCGGGGAAATATCCCCGATCTCGTCCAGAAAAACGGTTCCGCCCTCTGCCAGGGCCAAACGACCGGGCTTGTCCTTTTTGGCGTCGGTAAAGGCCCCAGCCTTGTATCCGAAGAGTTCCGATTCGAGCAGGTTGTCCGGAAGCGCCCCGCAGTTGATGGTAACCATGGGGGCGTCTCTTCTCATGCTGAGGGAATGAATGGCCTTGGCAAAAAGCTCCTTGCCTGTCCCGCTCTCCCCCACAAGGAGGACCGTGGCATTGCTTTCGGCCACCTGTTCCAGGAGGCTGAAGAGGCGCTGCATCTCACTGTTTTTGCTGATGATGTCCAGAAATGAATGTCGATTGGCCAGTTCCTTTCTCAGTTCCTCCACCACACTCAGGTCCCTGAAGGTCTCCACTCCCCCCACGACCTCGCCCCTGTCGTTCTTCAGGAGCGCTGTTGAAATGCTGATGGGGATGAGATCACCCTCGGAATTGATGATGAAGATGGACTGGTTGACGACGGGTTTTCCGGTCTTCATGGTCTGGCGCAGGGCGCAACGGTTTTCACAGATGCTGGCCCGGAACACGTCCCAGCAATGCCTCTCAAGGGCCTCGGCCCGATTGATCCCGGTAATCTTTTCAGCCGCGCGATTAAAAGAGGTGATCTTCCAATCGGCATCGACCGTAAAGACGCCCTCAGCAATGCTGTCGAGAATAATGTGGGTGCGGTCCTCTTCTGCTCCGGCCATCAGGCGGTCATCTCCATTTTGCAAACACGCATCTTTCTGCATGTGTCTGCAACGTCAGTCTTGTGAATAGGGTGATTTTTCAGTGGAAGCGGCGGTTCACACCCCACGGCTCCGGGCCACAGGGTTAAATTATACATTTTATTATAACCATGGATGCTTTAGCTATCAACCACGGAATGGCATAGCCACCCATTTTAACGGCCTTTTTCGCAAAAGCGGCCTGTTTAACGGCCCTGAATCCGCCCCTTTTTTATCTCGAAATTCGTTATGTTGTTCCCCGCACATACGCGGCTGACGCCCCGATTTCCCTGCAACAGACCAATCTTACCCTTGAATTTTTTCAGCCCTTTGCTAAAATCGCCCCGGATCGCAGATGCCGGTCCATTAACATACAATCTTGTTTTGCAGCGGCGCCAAAGCCCTCTTTGAAAAAAGATGGCATCAGCTCAATAATTCGGGGGATAACAGCGAACGTACCGCCGGGGCAGAAGGGTTTTTCTTCCGTTCCGGGCCTGTTTATTGAGCTGTTACAAAAGATGGTAATAGCTCAATAAATAGGGGCAGGAGGGTTTTTCTGACGCGACTGCCGGGAGGGCGCCGTCTCTTTGGGACTTATCAGTGGGGGAAGCCGCAGCTCGACGAAGTCGAGAATGCCTAAGGGGGCAAGCCTGCCCGCCATTGCCTTGTTACCCATGTTACCTCCTTCTGCCATCGCAGATCCACGGGACGAAAGTCTTGGCAAGAACGCTCAATTGGCGTTGGCAGGCGGGTGTCCCCCGCAGA
>JAGHEC010000337.1 GCA_021159525.1 Deltaproteobacteria bacterium
CGATGTCATCAATGGGCGGGCTCCCCGGCTGGATGCTCCTGCCAAGGCTACCGGGCGGGCTGTTTATGTGGACGATATCAAGCTGCCGGGGATGTTGTATGGCGCACTGCTGCAAAGTCCCCTGGCCCATGCTAAAATTTTGAATATCGACATTTCCAAGGCCCGGAAGCTCCCGGGCGTGAAGTTCGTGGCCACTGCAGAGCATGCGGGCATGGTTCCATATGGGGTGAGCCCCGCCCGGTACGATGAAAATATTTTTGCCCGGGATCGGGTACGCTATGTAGGGGATGAAGTAGCAGCCGTAGCCGCAGTGGATCTGGAAACGGCCCTGGAAGCTGTATCATTGATTGATGTGGATTACGAAGAACTGCCGGCTGTGTTTACGGTGGAAGCGGCCATGGCCGAGGGCGCCCCTCAACTTCACGACAAGTACCCGCGTAACATCTGCGCAGAGGTCCACCAGGAATTCGGGAATGTGGAAGAGGCCTTTTCGCAGTGCGATTTGATTCGAACCGATACCTTTATCAACAAGAGGCAGGACGGGGCGTTTCTGGAACCCAACGGCGTGGTGGCGGATTTTGATAAGCACGGTTATCTGACCCTTTATTCGTCCACCCAGGTGCCCCATTATGTCATGCGTATTCTTTCAATGGTGCTTCGCATTCCCGTGGGCAAAGTCCGGGTGGTCAAGCCGTACGTAGGCGGTGGGTTTGGGCCAAAGGCCGGCGCCAATACCATGGAGCTGGCCGCGTCCCTGTTATCCATAAAGACCGGAAAACCTGTCAAAATGAATTATACAAGGGAACAGGTTTTCTTGTTTTCAAGGGCAAGGCACCAGTTCAAACATACCTTGACCACCGGCGTCAAAAAGGACGGCACCCTGATGGCCCTGGCCAATGAATGCTATCTTGAAGGGGGCGCCTACGCCAGTTTCGGGATTGCCACCGTGTATTACGCGGGCTCCCTTTTGGCAGCGCCCTACCGCCTGCCCAACATGAAATACGACGGCTACCGTATTTATACCAACCGTCCTGCCTGCGGGGCCCAGCGCGGGCACGGCGGCGTGGCGGCCAGGGCGGCCTTGGAACAGCAGCTTGACTTCATTGCCGAAGAACTGGGGATGGATCCTGTAGAATTCCGGCTTAAAAATTCCATGGAAGCGGGTGACATCACCTGCAATGAGTTTAATACCAGCAGCTTTGGCATGAAAGAGTGCATCGAGGCCGTAAGAGATGGCTCCGGATGGAATGAAAAGAAGGGAAATATGCCGGAGGGAAGAGGAATCGGTATGGCTTGCGGGTTTTTCGTGTCCGGGGCCGGTTACCCTATATACAGATCGGATACGGCCCATTCCACTGTGGTGATCAAGCTGAGTGAGGACGGGGGCACGGCCCATGTCCTGACCGGGAGCGCTGAAATCGGGCAGGGGTCCGATACCACCATGGCCATGATCGCCGCAGAAGCCCTGGGCGTACCGCTCGATTGTATTCGGGTATCCTCGGGAGATACGGATTACAGCGTGGATCTGGGGGCTTATTCCAGTCGCCAGACCCTCATGACCGGACATGCCACCAAAAGGGCCGCCGAGGACCTGAAACGACAGGTCCTGGAGGTGCTCAGTGAGAGATTAAAAACGCCTGTGGACCAGATGGACATCAAGAAGGGGTATATCGTTTTCAAGGGGGAGACACCGGACTTCAGCGGCCTCAGGACCATCTATGCCAAGGAGCATCGAGGGTTTATGGACAACCCTGATCGGGATGAACCGCTTACCTTCAAGGAGGCGGCCCGAATTGCCTATTTGGCCCGAGGGTCCATGGTGGGAACGGGCAGCTATAAACCCGAGGAACTTGGCGGCAAATTCAAAGGCGCTGCCGTGGGCACCTCGCCGGCCTACGGTCCGTCCGCCCAGGTGGTGGAAGTCACAGTGGATAAAGGTACTGGAAAGGTAACCATTGACCGCATGACCGATGCCCATGACTGCGGCTTTGCCATCAACCGCACCTCTGTGGAAGGGCAGATGCAGGGTTCTCTTTCCATGGGCCTCGGGGAGGCCATGTTTGAGGAAGTGAAGTTTGATGAAAAGGGAAGAATCCTGAATGCCAACCTGAGCGAGTACAAAATAGCCACGGCCCTGGATATGCCTAATGTGGACACCATTATCGTGGAGAGCAATGAGCCCAATGGGCCATTTGGCGCCAAGGAGGTGGGAGAAGGTGCGATCATGCCCACCATTCCCGCTATCCTCAATGCTGTTTACGATGCCGTGGGGGTCAAGATTCAAGAACTGCCTTTGACCCCCGAACGGGTGTTTATGGCCATTCAGAAAAAGGAAAAAGGGGGGAAATAGTCAAGCCCTTTGTGTTCCCGGAAAGAATTCTTTCTTTCCGGGGATCCTTGCGGTTTACGGGTCCGGGTCTCCCCGAGGACGCGAGGCAGCAATAGCTTGCGGGTCTTCAGGGTTAAGACGGAATCTGAGATCCATGGAGTGCACCCTTTTCTCATTTTGGGGCGTCAGCCAGGCAGTCTCCAGGAAAGAGGCAGGCGCAGACACGATAAGGAGATCGCAAATTCCTGTGAACGGTTACGAGGTGTCAAATAGTTGAATGCAATCTAAAGAGGTGGCGCGCCCAGCAGGATTCGAACCTGCGACCTACGGATTCGTAGTCCGTCACTCTATCCAACTGAGCTATGGGCGCGCAACTGGTTTCAACTGCCAAGAGAGGAGGCCGTCTCTTTCAATTGAGGCCGCGTGTGGAGGGTGGTCGGCCTTTTGCGCAGCAGAACTTATGTCATTTCGCTTGGTTGGTGCAGCCAGGCCAAAAATTGGGCATATGTTCAAATGTGTTTTATTTATTACATTACCAAATGCTGTTTTGTCAACTCCCGGTTTGGGTCATTTTGTTGTTTTGTAACAGCTCAATAAATGGGGGCAGAAGGGTTTTTCTGACGCGACTGCCGGGAGGGCGCCGTCTCTTTGTGACTTATCAGCGGGGGAAGCCGCAGCTCGACGAATGCGAGAATGCCAAAGGGGCAAGCCTGCCCGCCATTGCCTTGTTACCCATGTTACTTCCTTC
>JAGHEC010000293.1 GCA_021159525.1 Deltaproteobacteria bacterium
CCGGGTGCTGGCCGGATCCGGAGGATAGAAAAGGCCCACTGCCTCCACCGCCTCCTGGAGGCAGTGGGCCTTTTCTATCCTCCGGATCCGGCCAGCACCCGGATCTCTACCATCGGCGGCAATGTGGCGGAATGCGCGGGGGGCCTTCGGGCCGTCAAATACGGGGTCACCCGGGATTATGTCCTGGGCCTGAAGGTGGTGCTTCCCACGGGCGACATCTTCCGCACCGGGGTTCAGACCATGAAAGGGGTGGCGGGATATGACCTGACCCGTCTCATCACAGGCTCTGAAGGCACCTTGGCGGTCATTACAGAGATTACTCTCCGGCTTATCCCCAGACCGGTTGGCCGAAAGACTATGGTTGCCTTTTTTCTGGATGTCCCGTCTACCGTTCGCACTGTTTCCGCCATAATCCGGAACCGGGTTATCCCTACCACGTTGGAATTCCTGGACAGGATGTGCATTGACTGCGTGCGGCAGGAGATGGATCTGGATATGCCGGCAGAGGCCATGGCCATGCTCCTGATCGAGGTGGACGGCGATGAAATGCGGGTGACACAGGATGGTGGGATTATAGAAAAGGTCTGCCAGGACCAAAGGGCCATTCGGTTCGAGGCGGCCGCAGGGGCCGAGGCAGCGGACCGGCTGTGGGAGGCCCGCCGGAATGTATCTCCGGCCCTTTTTCGATTAAGGCCTCACAAGATCAGTGAGGACGTGGTGGTTCCCAGGAGCCGCATGCCCGAACTAAGCGGTTTCCTGGAGAGTCTGACCCGTCGTCACGGGCTTCCCATCGCGGCCTTTGGTCATGCAGGCGACGGGAACATCCATGTCAACATCATGCTGGACAGGGATGCCGCCGGCCAGGTGGAAGCTGCCGAGGCGGTGGTGAAAGAACTCTTCAGAGAGGTGATCCGCCTTGGAGGGACCATCACGGGCGAACACGGAATCGGCGTTACCAAGGCCCCTTATCTTGAGATGGAGATCTCCCGGCCCGGAATTGAACTTATGCAACGGATCAAGACCGCCTTCGATCCCAAGGGGATCCTCAACCCGGGCAAGATATTTCAATAGAATCCGACTTACACAATCTGGTCAAACGTCTTGTAATTCTTGGTGTTGTAGTACTTTTCCACATCCACCAGATTGAGCTTTTCCAAGGCCTTCTTGAGGGGAACCGAGGCAACCTGTCCCTGCTTCAGGGCCACCATGCGGCCGAAGTCCTCGCCCACGATCATATCCACGGCCGCTACCCCGAATTTGCGGCCCATGCGCCGGTCATAGGCAGTAGGGCTCCCCCCGCGCTGGAGGTGCCTCAGGGCCACATACCTTACCTCCATACCCAAGCTTTTCTGGATCTCTTCTGCAATAAAGCCGCCTACGCCGCCGAGATAGTAATGACCGAAGCCGTCCTTTCCCCGTCTTTCCAGAATCGGCTCCATGCCCCTCGGTTTTGCCCCCTCCGAGACGAGCACGATGCTGTAGCGCTCCCCGGCCTTTCGCCGCATGCTCAGGAGTTCGGTGACCCGCTCCATGACAAAGTCGTGTTCAGGGATAAGAATGATGTCCGCGCCGGAGGCCTCTCCTCCTTCCAGGGCCAGCCATCCGGCATGCCTCCCCATACATTCGACCACGAATATGCGGCTGTGGGACCCGGCCGTTATGCGAAGCCTGTCAATATCCTGGGTGATGCAATTGAGGGCTGAATCAAACCCGAGGGTATAATCGGTGGCGGCCAGGTCCCGGTCGATGGTCTTGGGGATGCCTATCACCTTCAGGCCCTTCTTGTAAAGCTTGTAGGCCACCGAAAGGCTGTTGGGACCGCCGATGACCACGAGACCCTCCAGGCCCAGCTTGGTGCAGTTTTCGATAATCAGATCGGATCTGTCATCTTCAGGGTCAAAGGGGTTGATGCGGGTAGTGCCGAGGCGGGTGCCGCCGTATCTGTCCCAGGTACGGACAACATCCAAGGTGAGACCCATGGTCCATCGGGCGAGGCTTGCCTTTTTATCCGGTTTGACCTCTATCAGGCCCCTCCATCCATCCAGGATTCCAATAACCTTGAACATGATCCCGCGAAGGGGGACAAGGTCCTTGTCAAGGGCCGAGTAAACGAGCCAGTGAATGGCGCTGTTGATCCCGGCACAGTCGCCGCCCGCCGATAACACGCCGATCTTCGTCTTCATATCTGGCCTCCAGGGAATGTTGCCGGAGGAAGGGCGCCCCCTTCCCCTCTAAGCGTTATGCCTCCAGTTTGGACAGCAGTTCTGCCGTGACCTCCTTCACGCCCGGCCTCCCGTCCAGTTCGATGATCTTGGGAATGCCGTTGTTTTTCTTGGACAGTTCTTTAAAGTAATTCATGCCGGCCATGGTTCCGGTCTTGGTGTCGTAGTAGATATTGTGACGCTGATCAATGGCTGCCTCGTCCTGGTCGTCGGACCGGGTCTTGAGTTCACCCCCGCAGATGCGGCACTTGCCGTCAACAGGCTTGATGGCCTCGATGTTGACATTGTTGGGATGATTGTTGTCATTGACGCACAGGCGCCGGCCCATGATGCGGCCCTTGGCGATCTCCCGGGGAAGGACCATGTCTATGACGATGTCCACGGCAATCCCTTCCTTCTTGAGGGCCTTGTCCAGTTCCCGGGCCTGGGTCAGGTTTCGGGGAAAGCCGTCCAACAGCCACCCGTTTTTGCAGTCGTCCGCCCTGAGGCGATCCAGAATCATGGGTATGGTGATGCTGTCAGGGACCAGCTCGCCCCGGTCGATATATCCCTTGGCCTCCTTGCCCAGGTCGGTGCCCCGCGAGATGTTGTCCCTGAAAATAACTCCGGTTTCAATGTGCGGAATACCATATTTTTCCTTCACGACGGCTCCCTGAGTTCCCTTGCCGCTCCCGTTCGGGCCGAAAAACAGAATGTTCATGCTTGGCTCTCCTTTTTCTTGTTTTTTTGGTTTAAAACCTATTTCAAAAGAACTGCCGTGTCAAGGGATTCGGGCTATTAGGCCGCCAAGCCCAAAAATGAAGGCATCAGCTCGAATCCGTTCTCGAAATAAAGCCCGGAGGCCTTTGCAAAGGCCTCGGTGAATGCACTCCCCTGCCTGCCTGACGTCAATTCCGCCTTGCCGGCCCATGCAAATGGGGCGGGATCGGCTGCATGGGTTTTCAGGGAAATGGGGGTAAAATGATCGCTGGCCACCATGATCCGGTAGTCGGGAAATGTCCCCAGCCCCTTCAGGACAGGGCCTACCACCTTTTGGTCAAAGGCTTCAATGGCCTGAATTTTTTCCCGGATATTGCCGTTATGGCTCGCCTCGTCAGGGGCCTCCACATGGACAAACATAAAATCAAGGTCCTCTAAGGCCGCTAGCGCCTCCCGGGCCTTGCCGGCATAGTTGGTGTCCAGGTAGCCGGTAGCCCCTTCCACTGTAATGGATCTAAGCCCGGCATATACCCCGATCCCTTTCAGGAGGTCCACCGCGGAAATAACACCCCCCTTCAGACCGAATTTATCCCTGAAACGGGGGATGTTCAAGGCCTTTCCCTGTCCCCAGAGCCAGATGGAATTGGCCTCTTTGCGCCCGTCCTTTTGCCGGGTAAGATTCACCGGGTGTCTTTTAAGGATATCCCATGACCTTCGAATGAGCGCGGCCACCGGATCGTTGCGATCCGGGTCCAGATAGGCGCCCATGTTCTGATCCAGGACGTCGTGCGGCGGGACGGTCTCTGCTGCGAGAGGTCCGTCCTCCCAGACCAGCAGGTGCCGGTAGGCCACGCCGGGATGGATGGCGATCCCCGGAAGGGCCATGTCCTGTTGCAGCGTCTTTACGATGGCCCTCCCCTCGGGCGTGGGGATATCGCCGGAGCTGTGACTGACCATCAGGATCTCCCCGGGGGATCGGAAATCCAGGGTGACCAGGTTCATTCGGAAGGCCACGTCGCGTGCTCTCAGGGCAATTCCCATGCTCGCGGCCTCAAAAGGCGCCCGACCGGTGATGCAAAGGGTCGGATCATAGCCCAGGAGCGACAGGTTGGCCACATCGCTGCCGGGCGACAATCCCGTTGGCACGGTTTTGACAAGCCCGATCCGGCAGGCTGCAATCCGGTCCATATGGGGGGTATGGGCTGCCTCGAGCGCTGTTTTTCCATCCAGCTCCACCAGGGGATAATCGGCCATGCCGTCCCCTATCAGCAAAACATACTTTATCTTGTTCCCGGGAGGGGTCATGGCCGGCCCCCCTCCACGCGGATCACCATGGTCTTCTTGGCCACCACGTCCAATTGGTCAATGAGTGAGATTGCCTTTTGCACCGCGCTTTCGCGGGCCTCGTGGGTGAGCATGACAATGGGCACCGGACCTGTTTCCCCCCGGCCTTTTTGAATGACGGATGCGATGCTGATCTGGTGTTGGGCCAGGATGCCGGCGATCCGCGACAGGACCCCGGGCCTGTCCAGAGCCGAGACCCGGAAGTAATAGGAAGTCACCAGGTCCTGCATGGGCTGGATGGAGATCTCCTTGACCTGCCTGTTGACGTGGGCCAGGGGGGGCATGCTGATCTGGTTGCGGCAACGGATATTACGGGCCAGGGTGATGATGTCCGATGCCACGGCGCTCCCCGTGGGCCTTCCCCCGGCGCCCAGACCATAATAGAGATTAGGGCCTACAAAATCGCCTTCCACGTAGATGGCATTAAACGCCTCATTGACATTGGCCAGGATATGATCCCGGGGGATCATGGCCGCATGGACCCGGGCCTCGATCCGGCGACCCAGATCCCTGGCAATGGCCAGGAGCTTGATGCGGTACCCGAATTCGTCAGCGAATCGGATGTCGTCGGGGGTTACGGCCACAATTCCTTCTCTATGGATATCCTTGAACGATACCGGGGCACCGAGTGCCAGGGAGATGATGATGGCCAGTTTGTGGGCCGCATCCACGCCTTCTACATCCAGGGTGGGCGGATCCTCTGCAAAACCGAGCCGGACCGCCTCTTGCACGGCCCTGTCAAACGGGATGCCTTCCTGGGTCATTTGGGTCAGAATATAGTTGGAAGTCCCGTTCAAGATGCCGATGCAGGTCTGGATGCGGTTGGCGGAGAGCCCGTTTTTCAATGCCCCGACAATGGGAATACCGCCACCCACACTGGCCTCAAAGCCCAGACCCACCCCTTGGGTTTCAGCGGCCCGGTATATTTCAGATCCGTATTCCGCCAAAAGGGCCTTGTTCGCGGTTACCACGTGCTTTCCTGTGTTTATGGCCTCAAGGATCAATTGCCTGGCCGTGCCCAGCCCGCCAATGAGTTCCACCACTACCTGGATCTCGGGGTCGTGGATCACCTCCAGGGCGTCAAGGGTAAAGAGGGACCTGTCCGGCGCAAAGGCGATCTTCCGATCCGTTGTGATGTCCAGATCCGCAATCTTTTTGACCGCCACCTCGGCCCCGACCCGGCTGGCGATGATGTCCCGGTTGGCGCACAAAACCTCATAGGCCCCGGCCCCTACGGTCCCGAATCCGATAATTCCTATGTTGATCTTTGACATGGAAGGTTCCTCTTTAGGGGGCCCAAGGCGCAGGTGGGCGGGGGTTAAAAAGGGCAGCCGCCCGCCGCTGAGCCCCTCAATGCTATAATTCTGCAATCACAGAACCGCCTTGATCCCCTTGATGGCCTGACGGGTGCGCTGGGGGTTTTCCACCAAGGCGAACCGCACATGATCATCCCCGTATTCCCCGAAGCCGATACCGGGCGAGACCGCCACCTTGGCCTTTTCGACGAGCATCTTGGAGAACTCCACCGAGCCCATGTGCAGATACTGATCCGGGATCCTGGCCCACACGAACATGGTCGCTTTGGGTTTTTCGATGTGCCATCCCGCGCGGTCCAGGCCGTCGACGAGCACATCCCGGCGTTCCCGGTAGGTCTCCACAATCCCGCGCACACAGTCATAGGGTCCATTGAGCGCAATAATGGCCGCGATCTGGATGGGCTGGAACACACCGTAATCCAGGTAGCTCTTGATCCGGCGCAAGGCCCCCACGAGCGCCGGATTGCCCACGCAGAAGCCCACGCGCCATCCTGGCATGGAATAGCTTTTGGAAAGGCTGAAGAATTCCACGCCGATCTCCTTCGCCCCCGGGACCTGGAGGAAGGAGGGCGGTTCATATCCATCAAAGACCAGATCGGCATAGGCAAAGTCGTGGATGACGGCCATGTCGTGTTCCCGGCAGAAGTCCACAATTTTTTCAAAGAATGCCCGATCCACCACCGCGGTGGTGGGATTGTGGGGATAGGAAATGATCAGCATCTTGGGGACCGGCCAGGTCTGCTTAACGGCCACGAGAAGGTCCTCGAAAAAATCCCGGTCCGGGCCGATGGGTATGCTTCTCAGGTCGCCCCCTGCGATAATGACCGAATAGGGATGGATCGGATAGGTGGGATTCGGTGCAAAGACCACATCCCCCGGGCTGATGGTGGCCAGAACCAGGTGAGAGAGACCCTCCTTGGCGCCGATGGTGACAATGGCCTCTTCATCCGGATCCAGGTCTACGTCAAAGCGCCGTTTGTACCAGTCGCAGATGGCATGCCTCAGCTTGGTGATGCCCATGGAGGCTGAATACCGGTGATTGTGCCCCTTTTGTGCGGCCTCTACAAGTTTGTCCACGATATGCTTGGGCGTCGGGATATCCGGGTTCCCCATACCCAGGTCCACGATATCCTCCCCCCGGCGCCTGGCCTTCATTTTGATCTTGTTGACCGTGGCAAAGACATACGGCGGCAGACGGCCCATTCTCCTGAATTCCTGCATGATCCATTACTCCTTCAAAAAAGGCTCCATGACCTTGCTGTGGGGCCAGAAATAATCATGTTAGCCCAAGATTCGCCAAAAGGCAAAGTCAAAATGTATCAAAGAGATCTCAAGCGTATCACCTCAATAATTAGGGGGATAACTGCGAACCTAGTGCCGGGGCAGAAGAATTTTTCTTCCGCTCCGGGCCTCCGGACTGGTCTCTTGAGAGACTTATCTGCGGGGGACACCCGCCTGCCAAGCCCAATTGAGCGTTCTTGCCAAGACTTTCGTCCCGTGGATCTGCGATGGCAGAAGGAAGTAACATGGGTAACAAGGCAATGGCGGGC
>JAGHEC010000127.1 GCA_021159525.1 Deltaproteobacteria bacterium
CTCAATTGGCCTTGGCAGGCGGGTGTCCCCCGCAGATAAGTCACTGAAGAGACCAGCCCGGAGGCCCGGAGCACAAGAAAAATCTTCCTGCCCCGGTGATACGGTCGCTGTTATCCCCCAACTTATTGATCTGATACGATTTTTTCATATCAGTGTATCAGGGAGATCTCAAGACCCCGTGAACGGTTACCATACCGGGGACTTTGGGAGAATGGATTCGGAAGGATATGTCTTTATTGTGGACCGCAAAAATGATATGATTATCAGCGGCGGGAAGAACATCTACCCGAGAGAAATAGAAGAAGTACTTTATAGCCATGAGGCTATACTGGAGGCAGCAGTGATCGGAGTACCCGATGAACATTGGGGGGAATCGGTCAAGGCCCTGGTGGTTTTAAAGCCCGGGGGGGAAGGCCACCGAGGAGGAGATCATCGCACTGTGCAAGGATAACCTGGCCAGCTACAAAAAGCCCAAATCAGTTGAATTTTGGTCGCAGCTTCCCAAGAGCCCTACCGGGAAGGTGCTCAAGCGGACCATTCGCGAGGAATACTGGAAGGGAATGGAGAGAAGCGTGTAAGAGGCACGTGGAAAACGGAGGTATTAACCATATGAAGCACCAGATAAGATTGAATGTCAATGGAGACGATTACGAACTCCTTGTGGATCCCTGGCGGACCTTGAACGAGGTCCTTCGCGAAGACCTCAATTTGACGGGCACCAAGTTGGGTTGCGGTGTCGGCGACTGCGGGGCCTGCACCGTGCTGGTGGACGGAAAGAGCGTCAGTTCCTGCATCACCCTGGCTGTGGCCGTGGACGGCAAGAAGATCGAGACAGTCGAGGGGCTGGCGGCCTCGGGAGAGAAACTCCACCCGATCCAGGAGAGCTTCATCGAGAAGGGGGCCATCCAATGTGGATTCTGCACCGCGGGGATGGAGATGTCGGCCCTGTATCTTCTCAGGAAAAACCCGTCGCCCACAGAGGAGGAGATCCGGGAGGGGCTTTCCGGACATCTCTGCCGGTGCACCGGGTACAATCAGATTGTGGAGGCCATTGCTGATGCCGCAGACAGGATGAAGACAGACCGGGGGAAAGGGGTGAAGCCATGAGATTGCCAAAATTTGACTATGTT
Source organism: Deltaproteobacteria bacterium (assembly GCA_021159525.1). Classification (GTDB taxonomy): domain Bacteria; phylum Desulfobacterota; class DSM-4660; order Desulfatiglandales; family Desulfatiglandaceae; genus AUK324. The sequence goes on from JAGHEC010000127.1 coordinate 1,131, forward strand.
GCGCCTAAGACCTTGGATGAGGCGTTAAAGGCCCTGACAGCAGGGGGGGAGGGATGCCGTCTGTTGGCAGGCGGGACAGACCTTATGGTCAAAATGGGACATGGGCTGACCGCGGCCTCCTTGCTGGTTGCCATCAAAGGGATCGAAGGGTTACACGGGATCCGCTTTGATCCCTCCAAAGGACTCTCCATAGGGGCTGCGACCCTGATAGCCGAAGTGGCCGAGCATCCGGACGTGTTGAAATATTACCCTGCCGTGGCCCAGGCGGCCAGAAAGACGGCCAACACCCAGATTCGCAACATGGCCACGCTTGCGGGAAACCTCTGCAATGCAGCCCCTTCAGCGGATAACGCGCCGGTGCTCCTGGCACGGGGGGCTGAGGTGGAGGTCGTCAGTCAAAAAGGAACACGCCAACTCTCGCTGGACGATTTTTTTAATGGACCAGGCCAAACCGAGCTTGCACGAGACGAGATCCTCACCCAAATCCTGGTTCCACCGGCTGCAAAGGCTTCAGGGGCATCTTACCAGTGGATCTCTCCCAGGGGAAAGGTGGATATCTCCGCTGTCTGCGTGGGGGTGAATCTGCGCCTTGACGGCGATGTGCTGAAGGACGTGCGGATTGCCCTGGGGGCCGTGGCACCGACGCCCATGAGGGCCACGGAGGCCGAGGCCCTCATGGAAGGCGCCAAATGGTCAGAGGCCTTGGCCGAGCAGGTTTCCGCAAAGGCGTCCGAGGAATCCAGGCCTATCACAGACGTGCGGGCCAGCGCCGAATATCGGAGAAGGATGGTGTCGGTACTGACGCGGCGGGCACTTGAGGAGGCCCACGCGCGGGCCGTTGAGAATTGGGGGGTGTAATTATGCAGACATACGCGATTGTAGGAAAAAATGTGCCGAGAAATGATGCCGAGGCCAAGGCCAGGGGCGCGGCCCTGTATACGGACGATCTCAAGCTGCCCGGGATGCTGGTGGGGAGAATCCTGCGCAGTCCTGTAGCCCATGCCCGGATCAAGCATATCGATGTGAGCAAGGCCTTGGCTCTGCCGGGGGTCAAGTGCGTCATCACCGGCGAAGACACGCCCAAGGTCAAGTACGGCAACTGGCGGCTTTTCCCGGACACCCAGGACGAATATCCCCTTGCCGTGGACAAGGTGCGGTTCATCGGAGACGAGGTGGCGGCGGTTGCGGCCCTGGATGCGGATGCAGCGGCGGAGGCCCTGGATCTGATCGAGGTGGAATATGAGGAGTTGCCCGGCCTCTTTGACACGGGTGCGGCCACCCAGGAAGGGGCCCCGGTTATCCATGAGTACTGTCCCAATAATATCAGCGTCAACCGAAAAATCCAATACGGCGACATCGATAAGGGGTTTTCGGAATCGGATTATATACGGGAGGATACTTTCCATGTCCATGCGGTGAGTCACGCCTATCTGGAGCCCTGTTCCTCTCTGGCTCAGGTGGATCTGGACGGCCGGATCACCCTCTGGACCTCCACCCAGACCCCCTATATCGTCCAGTGCCTCCTGGCCTCCACCCTGGGGATGCGGGAGAACGACGTGCGGGTGATCAAGCCCTTTGTGGGCGGGGGGTTCGGCGGCAAGATGGAGCTCCGGCCGTTTGAGTTCTGCGCGGCCTTCCTGGCCAAAAAGACCGGCCGTCCGGTCAAGTTTACCCTGAACCGGGAAGAGGAATTCCTGACAGGACGGCGGCGGCACGCTATGACCCTTCATTCCAAGGTAGGCTTCAAGAAGGATGGCACCCTGATGGCCAAGGACCTCAAGATCCGCCTGGACGGGGGGGCCTACAATGCCATGGGGCCGACTGCGACCTTCCTGTGCGGCAATTTCGGGGCCATGCTCTACCGGTATCCCAACTATCGGTTTTTGGGTGAACATGTTTATACCAACAAGCCGCCGGCCAGCGCCATGAGAGGCTTCGGGGCCCCCCAGTCCCTGTATGCCACCGAGGTGCAGATGAACATGGCCGCGGAGGAACTGGGGATCGATCCTGTGGAGATCCGGCTCAAGAATGCTCAGGTTACCGGAGACAAGATCCCGGACGTGGCCACCATCTCCAGTTGCGCCTTCAAGGAATCCATTCAGAAGGTGGCGGAGATGAGCGACTGGAAAAACAAGCGCAAGAATCTCAAGCCAGGCCAGGGGATCGGGATAGGGTGCTACAGCTTCATCTCGGGCGGGGTGTTCAACTGGTTCAACACCCAGTTCCCCTTTTCTGCGGCCGAGATACGTGCCTACGCGGACGGGACGGTCCATTACCTGACCATGGCCTCGGATATCGGACAGGGTTCAGATACGGTCCTCAAACAGATCCTGGCCGAGGAGTTAGGGCTCAGGATGGAGGACATCCGGATTACCTCGGCGGATACGGCCATGACCCCACAGGCCGACCTGGGATCATGGGGGAGCCGCGTAACCCTCATGGCCGGCAATGCCATCCTGGATGCGGCTAAGAAGCTCAAGGCCCAGCTCTTTGGGGCCGTCTCGGCCCGCTTCAATTTGAATGTCATCTACGAGTTGGAATGTAAGGACGGGCGGGTCCAGGCCAAAGGGAGGCCTGAAAAGGGCGTGTCCTTTGGAGAGGCCGTGGCCATGGTCCAGAAGGCCAACCGGGGCGAACAGGTGGTAGTGCGGGGGGCCTATACCCCAAGGGACAAGGGGCTTGTGACGCCTGCCTTCAGCTTCGGGGCCCAGGTGGCCGAAGTGGAGGTGGATCAGGAGACCGGGGTGGCGTCCGTCAAGCAGATGTGGACGGCCCATGACTGCGGAACGGTCATCAACCCCAAGAGCGTGGAAGGGCAGTTGAACGGGAGCATCCAGATGGGGCTGGGCTATGCCCTGTCAGAGCAGTTCGTCATGAAAGACGGGCAGACCCTTACAACCAATTTCCTGGACTACAAGATGCCCTCGGCCCTGGATATGCCGCCGAGCAAGGTGGTGCATATCGACAGCTATGAACCGGAAGGACCCATGGGGGCCAAGGAGGCGGGGGAGGGCCTGGTGTCTCCCACGGCCCCGGCCATTGCCCATGCGGTCCACGACGCCACAGGGTATTGGTGCAAAGACCTTCCCATTACCCCGGAGAAAATACTTGACGGGATGAAGCAAAACAAAAAATAGCTCTGTCAGATGGTTTACTTACGATTTTTCTTTCCTGTGTCAGGGAAGAAAGGCGGCATATTGGAAGGGGAGATCGAACATTGAACGCTGAATATTCAACATCGAATACGGGATGCATGCAGTGTGTTAGAGGAAACGAAGCAGGTTGGATAGCGCACATATCCAGCATCATGCAATCAACAGCCACTTGCATATGAGGTGAAACATGGATAAGCCAACGGTAGCGGTAGTAGGGATCGGGGCTACTGGCGTTGTCCTGGCGGCGGCTCTGTTGACAACGGATCCGGATGTTTTTTTGGTAGATCCTCAGCCCGGGCTGGCCGAGACACTGGTCCGGAAGGGCCTTGGTGTGACAGGGGAGATCAACTATGAAGTGCCGGTGAAGCATGCGCTTTCCCGGGTCGAACAGCTCGAGGAGCATCGGCCTGATGTGATCTTTGTCGCCACCAAGACCTTTCATCTGCCCCGGGTCCTCAAGGAACTGGAAGGGCTGTTTCGGCCGGGGATGAAGATCGTCAGCACGCACAACGGACTGGGCACTGAAGATGTGATCGCGGATCGTTTCGGGCCGGAATCGGCCCTGCGCATGTCGCTTAATTACGGTGTCTCCCTTAAGGGACCCGGCCAGGTTGCGGTGGCCTTTTTCAACCGGCCGAATCATATGGGCGGCCTGCTTCCGGGGGCCAGGCAGGCAGGCGCAGCGTTGTGTGAGCGGCTGACCGCCGGCGGTCTGGATACCGTGTTTGTGGATGACATAAAGCTCTTTGTCTGGAAAAAGATGATCATGAAGTGTACCATGGCCTCCATCTGCGCGGTCACGGATATGACCATCAAAGAGGCCCTCACCTTTCCAGCGACCCGTGAAATTGCGGATGCCTGCTTTCAGGAAGCCCTGACCGTGGCCAGGGCCAAGGGGTACGATCTGGGGGAGGATTATCTGGATCAGGCGTTGGCCTATCTCGAAAAGGTGGGTGTGCACAAGGACTCCATGTGCTTTGACCTGGCCAACCGGTCGCGCACCGAGATCGATTTTCTTGGGGGCAAGGTCGTGGAATACGGTCGTGAAACCGGGGTGGCCACCCCCTGTTATGCCGTCATGACCAATCTTGTGAAGACCGTGGAGGACAAGGCATTGAAACAAGGGGTGGCCCGGTAGTCCGAAAGGGGTGTGGAATGTGCGTCCGCACCAGACTCCGGCGAGGGGTGGTTTCTGTGAATTAACCCGTTGTACCAGGATGTCCTGTGAATTACCGAAGCGATCTGAGCGAAGATGAAAAAATCCTCATGGCCATTGTGAGGGCAGCCGAGTCCTTTAAGCGGTTGGCCTCATCCCTTTTCCGGCAGTACGACCTCTCCTTTCCCCAATACAATATCCTGCGGGTGCTGGATGCGTCCGAGGGTGGTCAGACACGGATTACGGAGGTGGGCCGGATCATGCTGGTCTCGGGGGCCAATATGACCGGCCTGGCCAAACGGCTGGAAAAGAACGGGTTTATCCGGCGCAACTCCGACCCCGGGGATGAACGGGTCACTCTCCTTCAGATCACCGCGAAGGGAACGGCCGTTCTCACACAGATCGAGTCATCGCGGGACCAGTTGCTGGAGAATATGCTCCAGGGCTTTTCTGCGGAGGACAGGAAACTCACCTACACGATGATTAGAAGGCTTCTCCGGAATATCCGGCGCCTGGGCCAAGAGGGAGAGCCTGGGTCTCGCGCTGATTGAAATCAAGACAGGCCATTTTTGGCCGATGAAATGAATCCATTTACATACAGTTGGGGATATAAAGCGTAACAGCATCAGCTCAATAATTGGGGGGATAACAGCGACCGTACCACCGGGGCAGGAAGATTTTTCTTGTGCTCCGGGCCTCCGGGCCGGTCTCTTCAGTGACTTATCTGCGGGGGACACCCGCCTGCCAAG
>JAGHEC010000380.1 GCA_021159525.1 Deltaproteobacteria bacterium
CCGCATCACGACCCGGGCCGCCTCCATGTCTGTGTCGGCAAGCCTCGCGGTTATGCGGCCCAAGGCCGTGACGCTCTTCCAACGAAGAAGATCGTCTCCTGCGCACAAAAATGAGAACAGGGGGTTAATCACCCTGCGAAACGGCATTTTATAGAGCGCATCCAATGCCCGGTCCATGTCCATGGAGGTCAGTACATTGCGGACCTCTGCCTTGAGTCGACGGCCCCCTGCCCTTGAGGCATTCTTTCCAGATGCATGCATTCTTTCTCCTATTGAAGGATCAAAAGAACAACCCCGAGCTTCTGAACGCGTGATCCCCGTGAACGGTTACGAGATCTCAAACCCCGCATCTTTGAGACATAAGAATTAACGGCATTGAGCTTAACCATCCATTTGGGCCTTCAGCAGATCCAGAACCCGTCCTTCCACCTCGTCCCGGATTTCGCGCATCACCGATATCGGCTGGCCGGCCGGATCTGCCAAGTCCCATTCTTCCACGGGGAGGCCGGGAAACATGCGACAGGCGTCCGCGCACCCCATGGAGACCACCAGGTCCGGGCTTCGATCAACCAACGCATCACCAATGAACACGGGAGGCCGATAGGCCAGGTCCACACCCTTTTCCGCCATGACCGCGACCATGGCCGGGTTCACCTCGGCTGCCGGCGCGGTCCCCGCGCTGAAGGCCTCCACCCGGTCTCCCGCATGCATCCGGGCAAAGGCAGCAGCCAGCTGACTGCGGCAGGCATTTTCCGTACACAAAAAAAGGATCTTCTTTCTGCTCATCAGGGGCGTTACCACGTCTCTCGCCTTTTCAGCCGCATCCTTCAGGGCCGTGGGATGGGTCTGGATATCGCCCGCATGTTCTATTTGCCGATACCCGAGGCTTCCCTCAAACCGTGCGCCGATTGCATCGAAAAAATATTTGGCCGTCAGGATGGTCCCCTCGAAAAGATTCTTTCCTTTTGTGGCGCCTACGGCCAGGAGGAAGCCCTGCCGCCATTTCCTGCCCGGATCCTCCAGACCCAGGGCATATTTTCGCGACCAGAGGGCCTGGGACCGATCGATCAGGGCCTTCATCTGGGCCGGAGGACCGTAGAAAAAGATAGGCATTGACATAACAATCACATCGGCCTGCCACAGCAGCGGGTACATCTCCTGCATCTCGTCGTTAATGGGACAGAATCCCTTTTTCTCGCAGGCGCCGCATTCCTGACACGGCGTAATCTGCTTCTTGGCCGCATTGACCAGTTCTATACACGCACCAAGATTTTTGGCCTCATTTAAAAAAGCCGAGAGCAACAGAGCTGAATTTCCCTTGATTCTCGGGCTGCCCTGCAATCCGAGTACAAACATCTGCGGTCCTTTCATATAAAGATTCCCGGGGTCAAGGGTTCAACAGGGTTCCCCGCGCCCTGTCAGGAATCATGCGCGCTGTCAGAAAGGCGAGGGCCTTTTTTCAGACGAGCGGCCGGATCCGCCGTTCGATCTCCTGTTTCGGGATGGCCCCCAGCATGGTGTCCACCAGCAGGCCCCCTTTGAAGAGGAGCATGGTGGGAATGCTCCGAATGCCGTAGCGGCCCGCGGTTTGTGGGTTTTGATCCACATTCAGCTTGGCCACCTTGATCCGGCCTGCATACTCCCGGGCCAGTTCCTCAAGCACGGGTCCAACCATGCGGCACGGCCCGCACCAGGGGGCCCAACAATCCACCAGGACCGGGACGGGAGCGGAAAGAACCTCTCCGGCAAACGTGCTGTCTGTGATATCGACAGGCCTGTCGATATCCTTTCCTACGGGAAGCGGGGACCGGCACTTGCCGCAGACCGGTCCCTGGTTCAGCCGGGCCTTGGGGACCCGGTTTTTTGTGCCGCAGCGATCACATCGGATAATGACGCTGTCATGGTCCATGCCCTTTCCTCGTTTGCTTTTTTAGGATTCCTTCTCAAACAGATCCTTCTCGGCCCCACAGATCGGGCATACCCAGTCATCCGGGACATCCTCAAATTTGGTCCCCGGTGGTACTCCGTTGTCCGGGTCCCCCTGCTCCGGGGCGTATACATATCCGCATACTGAACACACGTATTTATCCACTTATTTATCCTCCTCGTAACAGCTCAATATTTAGGGGAAGCACAGTGAACGTACCGCCGGGGCAGGAGGGTTTTTCTGACGCGACTGCCGGGAGGGCGCCGTCTCTTTGTGACTTATCAGTGGGGGAAGCCGCAGCTCGACGAATGCGGGAATGCCAAAGGGGCAAGCCGGCCCGCCATTGCCTTGTTACCCATGTTACTTCCTTCTGCCATCGCAGATCCACGGGACGAAAGTCTTGGCAAGAACGCTCAATTGGGCTTGGCAGGCGGGTGTCCCCCGCAGATAAGTCACTGAAGAGACCAGCCCGGAGGCCCGGGGCGGAAGAAAAATCATCCTGGCCAGGTGGTACGGTCGCTGTTATCCCCCTGATTATTGAGCTGATACATCCTGGTCCTCAGGGCCAGGTTGGAAATAACCGGCTTTGGCCGAGAGGCTAAACCCCGAGTATCGGAGCATTGGAAAAACCAAAACCGGCAGTAAGTTCCAGGGAACTGGCCTTATCCATAATCTCCTTGCTCCACCACTCCTGGGCCCGGATCGTTGCCCGGGTGTTATCCCGTGTTTGCCGCTCAAGGGAAAAAGCACAGGGGCAAACTATCGGCCACCAGGAATCCTTCTTCGGTCGGAACAACCCTTCCATCCTTGAGCTTTAAGAGACCGGCCGTCTTCAACGTTGAAAGCATTTCTGTTGACCGGGGTTCAAGGGCCATGCGCGTCAGGGCAACCCCCTGGCTGGTCCTGAACCCGAGGGCCAGGGACTCCAGGCGGATTTGTTCTTTGGTAAGGGTTTCTCTCGCCTGTATCGGCGGGGAGCCACGTTTCAGCAGGGCCCCATAGTGGCGCACGGACCGGACATTCCACCAACGCTCCGTTCCATCAAAGGAGTGGGCCGATGGGCCCAGTCCCAGATAGGGGCTGCGGTTCCAGTACTTGCTGTTGTGCCGGCAGCAGAACGCCTCGGTCCTGGCATAGTTGGAGACCTCATAGTGGACATATCCTGCCTCACCGAGGCGTTTTGCGGCGGCAAGAAAAAAGGCGCGCCCGTCCTCCTCGCTGAGACCATGCATCTCTCCCTTCTCTTGAAGCCTGCCAAAAACCGTCTGTTCCTCCAGGGTCAGTTCATAACAGGAAATATGCTCAGGTTGAAATAAAAGGGCCTGATTCAGTGTGCCTTCCCAGTGCTCGAGAGTCTGCCCCGGAAGACCGTAGATCAGGTCTACGCCGATGTTACGGAATCCCAGGCGTCTCAGTCGTTTCAGGGAATTCTCGGCCTCCCTGCCTGTATGACGTCGGCCCAAGAAGGCCAGGGCGCCATCGTCAAAGGACTGGATCCCGACATTGACCCGGTTGATCCCCAGCTCCTTGAGCAGACGGATTTTTTCTGCTGACAGATCGCAGGGGTTGGCCTCGATAGTAAATTCCCTGTCAGCCGTAAAGTCAAAGTGGGCGAAGAGGTGGTCGGTCAGGCAGGAAAGGATTGCATCATCCAGAAACGTGGGGGTTCCGCCTCCCAGATAAAGGCTGTCAAATCGACCAAACAATCCCTTGTACAACCGAATTTCCTTTTTGATTCCCTCAAACCAGATGGGCACCGGCCTTTTGGAAGGGACGGAGTAAAAGCCGCAGTAAGGACATTTGCTCCTGCAGAAGGGGATATGGACATAGACACCCGGAGACATTTACGACCCCTTCTTGTCGGTTTTTAAGACCGCCACAAATGCGCTCTGGGGTATGGCCACCGAACCGACCATCTTCATTCGTTTTTTTCCTTTTTTCTGTTTTTCCAGGAGCTTTCGTTTCCGGGTGATGTCCCCGCCATAGCACTTGGCGGTCACGTCCTTACGAAAAGGAGAGATGGTCGAGCGGGCAATGACCGTACTGCCGATGGCCCCCTGAATCGCGATCTTGAACATGTGTCTGGGGATCTCTTGTTTCAGCTTCTGACAGGCATTGAGGGCCCTGGGCCGGGCCGAGTCGCGAAAAACGATCTGGGAGAGGGCGTCCACCTTTTCTCCGTTTAAGAGGATGTTCAGCTTCACCAGGTCGCTTTCCCGGTAATCCAAAAGCTCATAGTCGAAAGACCCGTAACCCTGGGTCACGGTCTTGAGACTGTCGTAGAAATCATAGATCACTTCGGCCAGGGGCATATCGAACCGGATTTCGATCCTCCCGGGGGTGGGATAGTTGAACTGGGCGTTTACGCCCCGGCGTTCCAGGCAAAGATCCATGACCGCACCCATGTAGCGCTCAGGGATCATGATGCTGGCCCGGATAAAAGGCTCCATGGCCTTGACGATGGTGCTGGGGTCAGGATAGTAAACCGGGTTGTCCACGATGATCTCCTCGCCGTTTGAGAGAAGGAAACGATATTGGACTGTGGGCGAGGTCATGATGAGCGATTGGCCATATTCCCTCTCAAGCCGCTCCTGGACGATCTCCAGGTGGAGCAGACCCAAAAACCCGCAGCGAAAACCGAGGCCCAGGGCCGCGGACGAGTCCTTTTGAAAGATCAGGGCTGCATCGTTCAGCTTGTATTTCTCCAGGGCGTCGGCCAAGGACCGATAATCGTCTGACGCAACAGGATAGATGGAGGCGAAGACCACCGGCTTGATCTCCTTGAAGCCCGGAAGCGGGGCCTGGGCCGCATTCCCTTCAAGGGTGATGGTATCACCGATACGCACGTCGCTGACGGTCTTGATCCCTGAGATGATGTAGCCCACCTCGCCTGCGGACAACTCTTTTTTGGGCTCCCGGTTGAGCCGGAAAAGACCCACCTCCTCCGCCTTGTAAGTGGCCCGGTTGTGCATGAGCCGGATCCGGTCGCCGGCCCTGACACTCCCGGAAAAGAGCCTACAACTGACGATAGTCCCCCGGAACGGATCGTAGTGGGCGTCAAATATGAGGGCCTGTAGCGGCTTTTCCACCGGCCCGGAAGGCGGCGGGATGACAGTTACAATGGCCTCTAACACATCCCTTATGCCGGTCCCTTCCTTGGCGGAACAGAGGATCGCCTGGTCCGAGTCCAGGCCAAGTTCAATCTCGATCTCCTCCTTGACACGTTCGATGTCAGCTGAAGGGAGATCGATCTTGTTGATTACCGGGATGATTTCAAGATCGTGCTCCATGGCCGCGTAGGCGTTTGCTACGGTCTGGGCCTCCACCCCCTGGGCCGCATCTACCAGGAGGAGGACCCCCTCGCATGAGGCGAGTGCCCGGGAGACCTCATAGGAAAAGTCCACATGGCCCGGCGTATCGATTAGGTTCAGTTCAAAGGAGCGTCCCTGTTTATCCACATAGGGGAGGCTGATGGCCTGGCTCTTGATGGTGATCCCCCGTTCCCGCTCGATGTCCATGGTGTCCAGAATCTGGTCCCTAAAATCCCTTTCATTAACCAGCCCGGCGGCCTGAATCAGGCGGTCCGCAAGGGTAGATTTCCCATGATCGATATGGGCGATGATGCTGAAATTCCGTATATGGTCCATCTGATGGTTTCCTCGTAATAGCTCAATAAACAGGGGCAGAAGGGTTTTTCCGGCGTGACTGCCGGGAGGGCGCCGTCTCTTTGTGACTTATCAGTGGGGGAAGCCCAGCTCGACGAATGCGGGAATGCTGCAGGGGCAAGCGTCCCCCGCAGATAAGTCACTGAATAGACCAGGCCGGAGGCCCGGAGCGGAAGGAAAATTATCCTGCCCCGATGGTACGCTCGCTGTTATCCCCCGAATTATTGAGCTGATACGTTTCCTCAAAGTTTAGCGCAATTATATCCATCATTCCATTGCAAGTCAATGGTCATGCTGTTGCCATGTGCACTACATTCACTAATTATATCAGTATAATAGAAAGAAATGAAACGTGGGCCGCGAATCGGGCAATCAGTATCGGCGTCATTTTTGGGAGCCGGTCAGGATTTGCCAGCCAGTTTCGCAATGAGCTTTGCGTGGCCCAGGGCCGCCCCCCGGGTTTTAAGCGCCGCCTCCCGGGCACGTCGGCCAAAAGCCAGGGCCTCTTGCGGATGATTGAGGAGCCGGAGGAGCTTTTCGCTTAATTCCTCGGGGGTTGCCACCGGGATGGCGGCCCGGGCTGATTCCAGCAGGGCCTTGGCGTCCGAGAAGTCCTCCATGGACGGGCCGTACAATACGGGTTTTCCCCACACGGCCGGCTCCAGGGGGTTCTGGCCGCCCAACGGCGCCAGACTCCCGCCGCAGAACACGATAGTCGCCACGCTGTAGACCTTGAACAATTCCCCGAATGTATTGAAGATGACGACCTTCGCGGTCCTCTCGGCCTTGTCCTTTCCAATGCCGGTCCGGAGTTGACAGGTCAGTCCTCTGTGCCGGACCATTTTGCTGATGTCTGAAGTCCGGTCGATATGCCTGGGCACGATGATGAGGATTGTGTCGGGAAATGCATCGAGGCATTTCACGTACGCGTCCAGGATCATCTCCTCTTCACCGTGACGGGTGCTGCCTGCCACAATGACCGTGTGGGAGGGATCAAGGGCCAGGGTCTGGCGCATATCCGTCTCAAGATATGGGTCCGGGACGTGGGCCAGGATCTCATATTTGGCATTTCCGTTGATGGCAATCCGATGGGGGAGGGCGCCCATGCTCCGGATGCGGGCGGCGTCTTCTCGGGAAATCATGCTGAAGGCATCCACCTTGTGGAGGAATCCTTTGAAGAAAGGGCGAAATTTCAGATATCCGTTGATGGATCTGGGTGACACCCTGCCGTTGATCAGGGCGGTCCGAATCCCGAGACGCCTTGCCTCCGAGATCCAGGCCGGCCAGATCTCGGTCTCGAGGAAGACCATGACGTCCGGGCGGACGCGACGCAAGGCGGTGCGGACACAGCCTAAAAAATCGATCGGGGAGTAGACCACGGGGATGTGGTTTTTGAATAGTGCTTCCGCCAGGATCCGGCCGTGTTCGGTTGTGGTGGAGACGACTACCGCGCATTCGGGGGCTACTTGACGAAGCGCGTTGATGATCGATTCCGCGACCCTGACCTCGCCCAGAGAGACGGCATGGATCCAGATGCGGGGGCCCGGCCCCATCCCCTGAAGGGCTTTCAGGGGAATCAGCCCCAGACGTTCCCTGAGATGGCGGCGGTATCGACCGGTGATCCCGGTATATATCAAAAAAAAGGCAAAGAGCCCTGGAAAGAGCGCCCCGGTCACGCATGTATAAATGGCATACCAAAAATCCATCTCCCCGTATTCCTTCTGTCTTGAATGGCGACAAGTTAGACCATGAAGAGGTCTTGCGTCAAACTTTTTCAGTGACTCCTGGCAGTTAATTTGGTAATAAAAAAAGTAACCGTTCACGTGTGATTCTTGGTCAAATTTGGGATTGTCCGCCTCACGTAACAGATCAATAAGCAGGGGCATGAGGGTTTTTCTGAGTTCGGCGTTGTCCCCCTGATTATTGAGCTGTTACCTGTGCTGGCCTACAACATAGGCCGGTTGTTCATCTTGAGGACATTGAGCGAATGGCGGCATCGTCATCAGGTACAGGCCCTTCGCCGGAAGCTTTGTGGGACTGCAGGCAAGATAGTATACCATGGTCGGTCCGTGTATTTGAAAGTGAGCCGTAACCTGCAAAACTTGTTTGCGCAAGTACGTTTGAGGAATTGGGAGTTTGCAAACGCGTAAGGCGATCGATCTGGGGCTGAGGCAAATAGGACCCTGAGCGGAGCTTGGGCGAGACATCGGGATGAAATGGGTGGAGGCAGGCGGGCTGCTCCCCCTGCCAAATTCAATAAGGCCAAAGGAGAAGGCAATATGAGCGATCTTATGAATATTGTGAAAGGAAGACGAAGCGTCCGCAAATACCAGGATAAGGATATCCCTGAGAAAGATCTGAATCAGATCCTCGAATCAGTGAGATGGTCGCCCTCTTGGGCCAACACCCAGTGCTGGGAAGTTATTGTGATTCGAGATCCCAAGGTCAAAAAGCGGGTTCAGGAGATCCTCCCCAAAAGCAACCCTGCTGCCAAGCACCTGACCGAGGCCCCCGTTATCCTGGTCCTGTGCGCCAAGCTGGCCAGTTCAGGGTACTACAAGGGGGAAGTCACCACAAAGTTCGGCGACTGGTTTATGTTTGACCTGGGGATTGCGGCCCAGAGCATCTGCCTGACCGCGTGTGATTTGGGGATCGGATCGGTGATCGTGGGTCTCTTTGAACATGACAGGGTGGCCAGGGAGCTGGGAGTGCCCCAAGGCTATGAACTGGCCGTGCTCATCCCGCTGGGATACCCCACCAAGGAATCAGAAGCGCCCAAAAGGCGGGAAATCAGTGAGTTTGTCCATTATGATCGATTTTAGACAGGCCCTTCCTGTTGGGAGGCCTTGACCGCATTCCGTGTGAAAATAATGCGATGGAGGGCCGTGATGTGGGTCGTAACAGCCAGGAACCAAACAGCGGCATGGAGAAAGCCGAACAAAGAGCCTGCCGCCAGTACGATGATTCGTTCCGGTCTTTCCATCAGGCCCACTGCACATTTGGGTACAACCAGTTCCGCCCGTGCGCGGATATAGCTGATCAGGAATGCTCCGCAGAGGACAACGGCAGAGACCAGGGTCATGAGCGTGTCTTGCTCTCTGACAAAATAGGCCAGGACCCCGCCAAAGATCAGAAAGTCGGAATAGCGGTCCACCACAGAGTCGGTAAATCCTCCGAACCCGGAGGCCTTTCCCGAGGCCCGGGCCACGGCCCCGTCCAGCATGTCAAAAAACCCGGCAAACACGATGGCCGCCCCTGCAGCGGCAATAAATCCCAAGAAGTAAAGGAGGGCTGCGGCGCCATTGATGGCCAGGCCGGTCAGGGTGAGGCAGTTGGGGGAAATTTTGCGCCGAATCAGGATCCGCGCCAAGGCGTTGAGGGGGGGGTGAATCCTTTTTTCTACAATGTTTCGCAGCATGCAGCTACCTCATCATGGGAATGGTCCTCGGGTTCCGGGGGCTGAAGCCCGAGTCCCAAGCCCATGGGGGATTGGCCAGGTTCGCAGGCCCAATCCTGATGCAGCCCTTGCTGCGAATCCGTGCCCGTCACCGGGAAATTTCACCTTTGATGAATCGGTCGGTCATCTCTTGGGCCTCGGTGTCGCTGAACTGCCGGGGCGGGTGCTTCATGGTAAAGGCGGCGATGCTCGTGAGCGCCCCCCCAATGCCGCGGTCACGGGCTAGGCGACAGCACCGGATCACATCAATGGCCACCCCTGCCGAGTTGGGAGAGTCCTGAACAGAGAGCCTCAATTCCAGGTCCATGGGAACCCCGCCGAAACCACGACCCTCCATTCGGATAAAACAGACCTTGTTGTCGTTCTGCCAAGCCACATAATCAGAGGGACCGATATGGATGTTTTCATCGTCCATGGGCCGGTCCAATTGGGACTGCACAGCCTCGGTCTTGGAGATCCTTTTGGACTCGAGGCGGCTGCGATTGAGCATGTTCAGAAAATCGGTGTTGCCGCCCGTGTTGAGCTGGTAGGTCTTGTCAAGGCGTATTCCCCGGTCGGTGAAGAGCCTGGCAAGGGTGCGATGGATAATGGTGGCGCCGATCTGGGACTTGATGTCGTCCCCTACGCAGGGTATTCCTTTCTCCTCGAACCGTGCTGCCCAGGAAGGGGTGGACACAATAAAGACCGGCATGCAGTTGATGAGGCTGACGCCTGCCGCCAGGGCGCATTCGGCGTAGTAATGGGCTGCCTGCTGGGATCCCACCGGCAGATAGCTCAGGAGAATCTCCACCCGATTCCGGACCAGCTCCTCTACCACGTCAACCGGCGGCTCATCTGAAGGGAGAAATGTCCGATGGGCCGGATACTGACGCATGTGGTCTGAGACGCCGTCCAGTATATGTCCCATTTGGACCGTTACATTGGTCTTCGGTATGGTTTCCCTGATGGGATAAACGCAGTTGGGCGGAGCCAGGATGGCCTGGTCTACTGTCTTCCCCACCTTCCGTTTGTCAATGTCAAAGGCAGCCGCGATCTCGATATCGCCAGGATGGTATCCGGCCAGATTGTAGTGCATCAAACCCAGGGGTTCGTCATCCGTCTCGTTTTGTCGGTAATGTTCGATTCCTTGAAGAAGAGAGGCTGCGCAATTGCCAATGCCGACAATTCCTATCCGTATCTTTCTGTCTCTGTCCATGCCGCATCAGTCCATTATGAGAATGAGATCGAGATAATGTATCACCTCAATAATTAGGGGGATAACTGCGAACCTAGTGCCGGGGCAGAAGAATTTTTCTTCCGCACTGATAAGTCACAACGAGACGGCGCCCTCCCGGCAGTCGCGTCAGAAAAACCCTTCTGCCCCCATTTATTGAGCTGTTACGAGATAATCCTGACCGTTAGATAATATATACGAATGTTCTGAAAATCAAGAAATAGTTTGCGGCAAGCGGTCGAATTGGGGGCCGGCGTGGCGCACGAGAGCTCAAAACGGCTGGAGCCGGGCCCTGCAGGGCTGAGAGAGGCCCTCCAGGGCCCGGCTCAATAATTCGGCGGATAACAACGAACGTACCACCGGGGCAGAAGGGTTTTTCTTCGGCCCCGGGCCTCCGGGCTGGTCTCTTGAGTGACTTATCTGCGGGGGACACCTGCCCCTTTGGCATTCTCGCATTCGTCGAGCTGCGACTTCCCCCACTGATAAGTCATAAAGAGACGGCGCCCTCCCGGCAGTCGCGTCAGAAAAACCCTCCTGCCCCTGTTTATTGAGCTGTTACCCCTGCAGTGCCCGGGCAGGCCCATGTTTTCAGACCGTCAGCAGGGAGGGATTATGAATCAAAATCCAGGACAGAATCCAGGTCCGCGTCCGGCACATCAAACACAGTGTTGTGGGGGGGTAGTTTTTCCGTCCTGAAAAATTCGGGAAGCCGGTCGTCCAAGGATGTGAACCCGGCCCGGCGGTTGAAATCCTTTTCCATGCCGAGGACCCGTTTGCCGAGGGTATTGACGTCATCGCTGGTCAAGTTGAGCCCATATTTGGCATTTACCATGTCCACGATGGCGGCAAAGGCGTCCGGAATATCCATCACTGGAAAGGCGACGAAGAGACAGAGCCCGGCCGTGTCTATAAAGGCGGTCACTGCCTGGAGACTGCTGGAGAGCTCGACCTGGCCCTCGCTCTTGAGGGGATCCACCTGTCCCCCAACATTCATGATATTGGTGGCTACAGCATATCCCGCGGTATGGTCGGCTCCCATGGGCGAGGTGGCATAGGTGACGCCTACGCCCTTCACTGCCCTGGGATCGTAGGCGGGGAGGGCCTGGTTCTTGACCACCGGGACGCGATGGACCCCAAAAACCTTGCCCACGAGCCCTGCGCCTGAGCCCAGGATACGGCCCAGGGGCGTGCCCTTGCCCACCTCTGCGATGAGTTCCTCAACCCCGGCCGCATCGCCGAATGCCTTGAGGCCTCCTTCCATGGCCACGGCCACGGCGTTCCCTATTTCAATGGTGTCTACCCCGATGTCGTCGCAGGCGCGGTCGATGCGGGCGATGGCGTCCAGGTCGTCGATGCCGCAATTGGGCCCCCAGGCCCATACGGTCTCATATTCAGGCCACTTGGAGACATACTGGCCATTCTTATCCACAAATATGCCGGAGCAGCGGATCACGCAGCCCGACATGCAGCCATGGGTGGGATTCCCTTTCCGTTCTGCAGTGATCTTATTAAGGGTTTCTCCGCTTACCTTATCCGCCCCTTCGAACCGGCCTGAACTGAAGTTGCGCGTGGGAAGTCCCCCGGCCTCGTTGATGATGTTGATGAGGATGTCGGTTCCATAGGTAGGCAGACCCTGACTGGTGACCGGGTGCTCTTGGAGGGCCTTGGCAAAGCGTTTGGCCGCCTGATTGAAGGCCTCTTTGTCCTTAATAGGTGCAATTTCTCCACCCGTGGGATCGATGATAATGGCCTTGAGCCCTTTGGAACCCATGACCGCGCCCAGTCCGCCCCGACCTGCATGGCGTGTGGGCCTCCCCTCTTTGTCGGTAAAGGCCACGCTGGCCCCCGCCAGCTTCCATTCTCCGGCCTGGCCGATGCTGATAAATCCAGCCTTGCCTCCGAACTGTTCTCTTAATCGGTCTATTGTGGCATAGTTGCCAAGACCTTTCAGGTCCTCGGCAGGCGAGAGTTCGTATTTGTCCTTGCCCACCCAGAGCTTGTACAGCTTGCCATCTTGGGGCAGACCTTCCAGGACAATGGCGGCGATCCCGAGGCGGGCCAGGTACTGTCCTGCCTGACCTCCTGAATTGGCCTCCTTGATACCGCCTGTAAGCGGGCTTTTGGCTCCCACGGATATACGACCTGAATTGGCGCAGTTGGTGCCCCCCAAGAGACCTGGCGCAAATATGAGTTTGTTGTTGGGCCCGATTGCGGAGCAGGTGGGCTCCACCTCTTTGGCCAGGATGGCCGAGGTAAGGCCCCTTCCTCCCAACCCTTCGTACTCCTTTGGGATGTCCTCAGTTTTGACCGAAAGATCGGCCATGTTGACCCTTATAAATTGAAACATGGCAACCTCCTTTCCGCAGATTAGTTGGTTTCATTGAGCTATTACGTCAGAATGATCCTGTAAAACCGCCGACCGACATAGGCTGTTGCCTGTCCTTATAATTTCAGTATGTCACAAAGCAGATGGCATATCAAGTAAATTCCATATTGAATTCAATATATTAGATCAAATATGATATAAGGGGACATGTGTTCCGTCATTGACAGGAGGCGTTTGTTTTAGTAAATTTATAATGTTAGTTCTGGTCAACCCGCGGCCTGCCGGCGGGAAGGTTATTTCAAGGTTGCGGTCAGTTTGTTTTTGAGTTTCACGCCGAGGTGCTGCGCCCCCGGATACGAGCCTTGCAAGGGGGTGGTGGTCTTGCCGGCGCCGAGAAGAACCGTTGCTGACCTCTGCTCACGGATGATGATTCCTGCGGAAAAACTCAGGGTTGTCATGGGTAACGGGAGGAATGCGTCTTTGCATTTAGAACCGCAAGTGGACGAGCGCGCAGGGCTCTTTTCTCCCATAGGAGGTGGGAAGGAATGACAGACCCGGAAAGACAGTTCTCTGTCAGCATCCGCATCTTCGGCTTGTTGCGCGGCTGTATGGATGAACAGGGGCTGCCGTATACCCTGGAAAAGCCTGTTCCGGAGGAGGGATGTACCGCTTATGATGTGGTTACGATGCTTTCCCTGCCCCCCGAGAGAGTGGAGGCCGTGTTTTGCAACGGCCGGATCATTAACATCTATGACCCCGTGTTTCCCGGAGACCGCCTGGCATTCTGCCCATACGGGACCCCTGGACCGTACCGGGTGTTTCTGGGGATGGTGAGAGAGAACAGGGAACGAGTCCGAAGGGAAAAGCCCTGAATCTGAACCCTTGAATCCTGTAAATCCTTCCCTTTGATTACCCCGGACAGACCGATGGTCGGGGTTGCTTCCCTGTGGGTGGCCTATCGGCTGCAACCAAACAGGTTTCACGGAAAGTCCCGCAATGTTATGCCCGCGCGGGGGGGTCACTGCCTCCCCTCCAAGACGGGACAAAAACCTGATACAGCTCTTGGGAACGGCAGCAGAGCGTTTGAATTCGTTCTGATCCAGCCCCAAGGATAGTCTTTCATAAGACGGTAGTCCTTTGCTGCCTTTCCATAAAGGCTATTAC
>JAGHEC010000138.1 GCA_021159525.1 Deltaproteobacteria bacterium
CGGGAAAAACCGAATAGATCGCGGGGGCGGGACAAAAACCTGATACAGCTCTTGGGGACGGCAGCAGGGCGTTGGAATTCTTTCTGAACCAGCCCCAAGGATAGTCTTTCGTAAGACGGTAGTCCTTGCTGCCTTTTCATAAAGGCTATTACGAGTCATGGGGCGGTCGGCGAGCGCTGGGTACGCATTTTGTTGTCCCGTCTTGGACGGGAGGCAGAGGCCCGCGCGCGCATAAATAGGGGCAGAACGGTTTTTCTGAAGAGACCAGCCCGGAGGCCCGTAGCGAAGAAAAATGTTCCTGCCCCGGCGCCAGGTTCACTGTTATCCCACTAAGTATTGAGCTGATACGAAGTTACAAACAAAGAGGCAAAGTAACCTAAACTTTTAAGGAGGGCAAAAGGATGTCTTACCAGACCGTTATTGTCGAAAGGAAAGGGTACGTGGGTGTCATTACGCTCAACCGTCCGGAGGCCATGAACACGTTCAGCTCGGATATGGCAAGAGAGCTGAACCAGGCCCTGCTGGAACTCGAGAATGACCAGAGGATCAGAGTGGTGGTGGTGAAAGGCGCTGGAAAGGCCTTCAGCACCGGGATAGACGTGTCGGAGTTTTTCGGCAAGTCCCACAGAGAATACAGAGAATGGGTGGGGCTCATGGAGCAGATGAATAATCGTATCATTTCCATGGGAAAGCCGGTCATCGCATCGGTTCACGGGTTTGCGGTGGCCAACGGCGCCGGCCTGCTGGCGGTTTGCGATCTGGCGGTGGTCGCAGCAGGGACCAAGATCGGCACCACGGCTATAAATGTAGGCCTTTTCTGCATGGGGCCGGCAGTGCCCCTGTCCAGGTCCATGGGCAGAAAACGCTGTATGGAGATGCTCCTTACGGGCGATATGATCTCTGCAGAGACAGCCGAGCGATGGGGCCTGGTCAACAAGGTGGTCCCCCTAGACCAACTGGAAGAGGCCACTATAGGCCTGGCCAATAAACTGGCAGAGAAAAGCCCTCTGGCCCTCCAGATGGGAAAACAGGCGTTTTACGGGATGTCGGATATGGAGTTTGGAAAGGCCCTGGAGTACTCGAACGAGGTATTTGCCGGGCTATGCATGACCGAGGACGCTGCCGAGGGGATTAACGCATTTCTGGAAAAGCGGAAGCCGAACTGGAAGGAAAGGTAGAACATCCATGGCCGAACACCCCGGATCCGTTTGGATCCGGGGTGTTCGGCCAAGCGATCACTTAATGGTAGTCATGGGTTCCCAGGATCACATCGATGCCTGTATTGTTCTTGATGAGCTCGGCAAATTCCTCGGCCGTGCCGTAGGGACATCCTGGTTTGGCATTGACCAGGCATGAACTGAGGTAAATGGCGTCCGGCTTGATCTCTGAAAGCTTCATGGCCATGCCCAAATTGGGGATAAGAGTCCTTCCCGGGCACTCGCATTTGACAAAGGCCGTCACGAGAGAGGGCTCGGTGAACTTTCCTTCCCCCATGGCGGCTGCCTTCAGACACCGCCATTCTCCTGGGCATCCGTAGCCGCTGTCCATGTAAGCGCCACAACCGATAATCGCTACTTTCTTCATGGTTTTTCCTCCTTTTTTGTTGCTGTGATTGCCAGCTGGCAATTATAATTAGATAAGGGACAGAGATTTGCCTCACTCCCCCTGATCCCGGTTAATTCTCGCTCATGAGGTGGGCGACGGCTTTTTCCAGGCCATCGATGGTCAATTCGAACATGGGAAATATCTCCCGTATGATCCCAATGGTGCGGGTATAGGGCCATTCAACCCGCATTTTGGGATTGAGCCACACCGCGTGTTTGAAGGTATTGGCAATAAAACGGAGCCTTTCGTAGCTCGGCAAAGTGGATCGCTCTTCGATGTGGATCGAGCCGTCTGTGGCCATCAGTTCATACGGTGCCATGCTGGCGTCCCCCACGATTATGAAACGGGTCTCGGGATCGCGGCGGGCCAGCTCCTCGACGGCTACCGGCTTCTTGAATCTCGGGGGGTCCTCCCATATATGGTCATAGATGGTGTTGTGGAAAAAGAAGGTTTTGAGTTCCTTAAACTGGGACCGGGCGTAATTGAACAGCGTCTGCACCATCTCAATGTACGGGTCCATGGACCATCCGCCGTTGTCGATGGCCAGGATCACCTTGAGGCGGTCCTTGAGACTCCGCTCGAAGATGATCTCTATCTCTCCTGCGTTTTTCATGGTCTGGTAGATGGTCTCGTCGATATTGACCACGTCCTTGGGACCGGTAGGGACCATATTGCGCAAGCGTTTCAGGGCTTCTCCGATCTGGGCCTGGGTGAGGGGGCCTTCCTGGGAATAGTCGCGATACCGGCGGTCCATGGCTACCTTGACTGCTGATTTGTTCCTCGAAATGCCGCCCACCCGCATCCCCCCGGGATGGTAGCCTGAATGGCCTACCGGCGATGTCCCGCCGGTTCCAATCCATTTGCTTCCCCCGTGATGGGCCTCGGTCTGTTCTTTGAGACGGTCCAGGAAATATTGAAGCAGTTCTTCGGGGCTTAATTTGTTGAGGGTTTCCTTGTCCATCCCCAGGGCATCGGCCACTCCTTCGGGATCCTTGAGCCATTCTTCGAGCATGGCCTGGGCTATCTGTGACAGCTCGAACTCCTCGGGCTCATTAAGCTCCGCCCCCTCAAAGCGATGGGCAAAGACCTGATCATACAGGTCGAAATACCGCTCGCTTTTGACCAAGATTGATCGGGCTGCGATATAGAAATCATCGATGGATGTGATGAGGCCTTTTTGAAGTGCCTCTTGAAGGCGCAGGAAGGAGGTGGGGGACACGGGTATGCCGACCTGCCTCAAGAGATAAAAAAAACTCGTAAACATGACGTCCTCCAAGATTGGGAGCCTACAGGATCCGTGAGGGAGCACACCATATGAATAAATAATCCCCTGCGAAGGCGAAGGGTGCCCTTCACCCGGATGCGGCAACCGGGGGCTTTCACGGCCCTCTGGCATCATGCAGGCAACCGGTTTGATGGGCTCCCCGCCGCGTTTTTCCTGCCCGGACTAAAGCCTCATCCGCGAGGCGGCATTTTGCGCAATCGCGTAGTCAGGGCTTTTTTTGAAGAGGACCCCGAGATAGGGAAGATCCCCTTTGATGAGTTCCTTTACGTTGAAATCAGGGTCTGCCTGGAGGGCACGGATCCAGTTAATCAATTCCCGGGTTGCCGGTTTCTTCTCCACCCCCCTGAACTCCCTCACCTTGTAAAAGGCCCGGACCGAGCTTTCCAGCAGGTCCTGGGCGATATTGGGGAAATGGACCTTGATGATTTCCCGCATCATGTCCGCATCAGGAAAGGCGATGTGGTGGAAATTGCAGCGTCCCAAAAAAGGATCGGACAGATCCTTTTTGGCATTGGACGTAATGATGATCACGGGCCTCTTTTTGGCCCGGATGGTTTTGTCGATCTCAATGATATCGAATTCCATCTGATCCAGGACGTCCAGCATATCGTCCTGAAAATCAGTATCGGCCTTGTCGATTTCATCGATCAAGAGGACTACGCGCTCCTCTGACACAAAGGCCTGACCGATCTTGCCCATTTTGATATAATCTTCGATGTTGCTGACGTCTCGGTTGGAATCGCCAAAACGACTGTCATTGAGCCGCGTGAGGGTATCGTACTGGTAAAGGGCTTCCACGAGTTTCATGCTCGATTTGACGTTCAGGACAATCAGCTTCATGTTGAGGGCCTCTGCAATGGCGTGGGCCAGCATGGTTTTGCCCGTCCCGGGTTCTCCCTTGAGGAGGAGGGGCATTTCCAGTGCCATAGAGATATTCACGATATTGGCCAGCTCTTCGTCCAGGACGTACTTGGATGCCCCCCTGAACTTCCAACTTGCGGTGTTTTCTGGATCCATATGATGTCTGCTCCTTGAAAAAAACGGGATTTTGTTATAGATCTTGTCGAGCATGCTTTCCTGCTGTCTTTCGTATTAAGAATTAATAATAACCATTTTCGGGGTCAGGTCAACAG
>JAGHEC010000436.1 GCA_021159525.1 Deltaproteobacteria bacterium
GACATGGGGGGGCTTGCCGGGTCCGGGCTGGTGGAAGAGACCTTCTCTTTGCGGGAGGCCATGATGCTCGATCTTATGGGCCTTGCCCAACAGATCGATTTTGAAAGAGAGCAGGGACGCCTCAACCATACCGGCCTTTCGGCCCTGGCCGACGAACACGGGATCTGGCTCCTCGCGTTGGTGGACGAGCGGGGCAACATTGTCTACCAAAACCGGCCGGTCTCCGATATGCTTCTTGAAGATGCGGCCAAGGTAATCGCCGGGAAAGAGGGGATTTCGGTGGATGTTTTCGGGCCGCGAGGCGAGGGGGATGAGACCGGGACGTTTGCCATTCGCAGGAAATGGGGGAACGGGGCGATCCTCCTGGGTCTAACCCGTGAGGACGTTGATTTCTGGATGGCCCGCGTTTCCATTGAACAGGCAGTGACCCGCGTGGGCCTTGGGACAGAGGGCCGGTACCTGGTGGTGACCGATGCAAAGGGGAGAACCCTTTTTCAGACTGATGGATCCCCGGTTTGTGCGGATTCGGCCGACCCGGCTTCTGCCCGGACGCAAGACGGGATTCTGAATCTCATGGCATCTCTGCGCTTGAATGGATATCCGCCCTTGCAGGCCTGGCTGGGCCTGTCCAGGGAAACCGCGGATCTGATGATTGAAAAGGAGCGGCGGAGGGGCTTTGCTTTTATTGGGTTTATGGTCTGTATTGCCATCCTGTCCATGGGCTTCCTGTACCGGAGTCAGGCGAAGCATGTGGCCCAAACAAGGGAGATGGAGCGTCGGCTGCATCAGGCCGAAAGGCTGTCGGCAATGGGCCGGTTGGCCGCAGGGGTGGCCCACGAGATCCGCAACCCCCTCAATGCCATGAGCATGGCGTGTCAGAGACTTCAAAAAGACAATCTGGCGCAAATGGGCCGGGTCATACGGGATGAAATCGCTCGGCTCAATCATATTGTAGAAGAATTTACAACATTTTCCAGGAACCAGCGCCCTGTCCTGAAAGAACATGACATCGTCGCACTTGTGCGGCACATGGCCGCCCTGGTTGAAGAGGAGGCCTCGACGCGGGGCATCACCCTTTCCACCGACCTTCCCCATGCGCCTTTAAAAATATGGATGGATGCCGATAAGATACGGCAGGCCCTTTTCAATATCGTCAAAAATGCCATGGAATCCATTCCAGGCCGGGGGGCCATTGCTATCGCCCTCTCCCGGGAGGGGAAACGGCGGCTCACGATCAGGGTCTCCGACACCGGGACCGGCCTCGGCCCTGAAGAGATACAGCGGATCTTTAACCCGGACTATACCACAAAGGAGCAGGGCCTTGGCCTGGGCTTGGCCCTGGCCCACGAGATCGTAGCGGCCCACGGCGGTGAGATACGGGTCATGAGCGAGCCCGGGAAGGGATCGATCTTTGAGGTGGTCCTGCCGTTTGAGGCCCCGGGGGGGAGGGGGTATGGAAGGATGAAGAGTAAAGGAGAATGATGGGGAACGGTCAAGGCATAAGCATTCTTGTGGTGGAGGATGGTCAGTCCCAGAGGGCGATGCTGCGGGACTTTATCAGGGAAAAGGGTTATGAGGCGTTTGAAGCCGGCCAGGGTGAGGCGGCCCTGGATTTCCTGGCCCGCAATTATGTCGATATTATGCTGGTCGATTACAAGATGCCCGGCATGAATGGCATTGAGCTTCTTGAGCGGGTTAAACGGATCAACCCGGAGATCGATGTGATCATGATGACCGCTTATGGGACGGTCGAAACCGCGGTTCAGGCCATGAAGGCAGGCGCCGCCGATTACATTGCCAAGCCCATCGACCTGGATGAACTCCTGATCCTGATAAACAGGATCTCGGAACATCGCACCCTTCAAAGGGAAAACGAGATTCTGCGGGAGGAACTGGGAAGAAAAGGGGTAACGGCCAGGGACATCATTTTCGAGAGTGGGGCCATGAACGAGGTGATCAACCTGGCCGGCAGGGTGGCCGACAGCCGGGCCACAGTGCTCATCCAGGGAGAGAGCGGGACCGGCAAAGAGCTGGTGGCACGGCTGATTCATGCACTGAGCCCGCGGTCCAAAAGGCCCATGACCGTGGTGAACTGTGCGGCTCTCCCCGAGACTCTGTTGGAAAGCGAGCTGTTCGGTCATGAAAGGGGGGCCTTTACAGGGGCGTCTCAGAGGAGGATCGGACGATTTGAAGAGGCCGACCGGGGGACCCTTTTCTTAGACGAGATCGGCGAGCTCTCCCAGACCGTTCAGGTCAAGCTTCTTCGGTTCCTCCAGGACCGGGAGTTTCAACGCATCGGAGACAACCGGACCCTTCACTCGGATGTGAGGGTGATCAGCGCCACCAACCGGGACCTGAATGCCCTTATACGGGAAGGGACCTTTCGGGAAGACCTGTTTTACCGTCTCAATGTCGTGTCTATTACAGTTCCTCCCCTCCGCGAACGCAAGGAGGATATTCCGCCCCTGATGGAGCATTTCCTGCGGCGCTTCGCGGCTCAGAACGGGAGATCTGTCACGGGTTTTTCGTCCGAGGCCAGGGACCTGTTGTTGAAGTACGATTATCCGGGCAACGTCAGGGAGCTGGAAAATATCATTGAACGGGCCGTGGTGATTGCACGGGGGACGGTCATCTCAATCAGGGATCTCCCCTTTTCCCCGGGGGAAGGACATGGCGGACAAAAAGAAAAAAAACAGGCCATGGGGCTCAATGATGCGGTCGAGGCCTTAGAGAAGGAAATGATCCGGGAGGCCATGAATTGGAGTAGGAACAACCAGAGCCAGGCGGCCTTGTCCCTGGGGATCAGTGAACGGACTCTCAGGTATAAGTTGAAGAAATATGGATTGAAATAAGGGGTGAAACTACGTTTTATAAACATCCGACGTATCAGCTCAGTTCACTGTTATGAACCTGATTGATCCCTACAAATGCTGTCTCCTCTGCCCCCGCAAATGCCGGGTGGACCGGACCAGCCACAGCGTCGACCGTGTCAGGGGGGTTTGCGGGGAGGCAGACCGGCTTCGGGTGGCGTACGTGGGGCCCCATTTTGGCGAGGAGCC
>JAGHEC010000003.1 GCA_021159525.1 Deltaproteobacteria bacterium
AAAAACCGTATACAGCTCGTGGGAACGGCAGGAGAGCGTTGGAATTCGTTCTGGTCCAGCCCCAAGGACAAACTCTCATAAGACGGTAGTCCTTTGCCGCCTTTCCATAAAGGCTATTACGAGTATGGGGGCGGTCGCCGAGCGCTGCGTACGCATTTTGTTGTCCCGTCATGGAGGGGAGGCAGTGACCCCCATAGCGCGGGCGGGAAAAACCGGATACGGCCCGGGGGCGGGACAAAAACCGGATACAGCTCCTGGGGACGGCAGCAGAGCGTTTAAATCCACTCAGATTGCGGCTGTCACGCCGCGTCCCGTAGGTGAAAGGAAACTATGAAACCTGTTATCTGCTTTATCGACGACTCGGCATTTGAACATGATCTGGTCCGCAGCGAGATCGCTCCTTCGGCGCCTGATCTTGAATTTGTACAGGCCTATACCTTTGACGAGGCGGTGGAGCGATTGAATGGTGAGGCCCCGGGCCTGTTTCTTCTTGATTTATGGGGACAGGACCCGGCTGTGGCCGAACCCTCCCTCACGCCTATGGAGGAGGTCAGGTCCAGGGCAAGTGGATTCCCAACCCTGGAACAGGTGTATGATGGATTGGAAGCATTTGAGGGAGATGTTCATAATGAATATCTTAAAAGGCTTTTTTCTGTGGTGGATTGCTGGCGGAACCTGTTCGAGGATGTGTGCAGTCGTATCGGTCAGAACAGGAAATACGGACTGGCCAACCTCCGCCGAGCGCGCCTCCGGTATCCCGGGATCCCGGCGGTTTTTTATACCAGAAAATCGTTGATCCATGATGCTGTTGCCATGTTCAGGGCCGGGGCGGACGGCCTCTTTATCAAGCCTACCGGTCTTAACGACAAGGACACGCGTCGTCTGACCCGCGACTACGGCCCCATTCTCGTAGAGGACCTGAGAAAGGTCATGCGCGGGGAACGCCTCACCCCGTGAACCGGGGCGCCGAAATGTCCTGCCGGTTGGAAGGCCGCCGGTGTGTTCTTCCCTCGCTCCGCTTTGGTTATTGTCAATTCCGTAGTTTTTTCAAGGAAAAAGATCCTGCTCTGCGTCTGGGGAAGTTGCAGCGGGCTGCCTTGACAAATTTTTTGGGGATGCTTAGGTTCTGTTGCAGTATTCAAAAGTGGGCATTCTCAGACCCGGCGGCATGGGCCGGTGAGAAAAAGCGGAAAACCAAAGCGGTCCAAGTTGCGACTGATAGGAACAACTACAAGGCGTACCCGCTTGGCAAGGTACCATAAAAACGCAAAAGCAACAGGAGCTTGATGTGATCAGCGGCGTAAATGACGACAGTCTCAAAGAGGAGGCGGCAACGACCGCCGCACCAACGGAAGAAACGCCCGGTGAGGTAGAGACGTCCCAAGATCAGAGAAGGGATGATATCCCTTTAGAGGAGATGCCAAAGGATCAGCTGATCGAAAAGATCAAGGAGACGGAAGCACTTTCAGAGAAAAACCGCGATCTCTATCTCCGTTCCCAGGCGGAAATCGAAAACCTTAAAAAGCGATACCAGAAAGAGCAGCAGAGCCTGACTAAATTCGCCAATGAATCATTGATCAAACAACTTCTGCCGGTGGCGGACAATCTTGAAAAGGCCCTGGACCATTCACAAAAGGAGGCATCCTTTGATGCCCTCATAGAGGGAGTGCAGTTGACCCTCAAGGGGCTGATGGATGTCTTGCAAAAGGCCGGAGTGGAAGCCATTGAGGCTGTGGGGGGCCAGTTCGACCCTAACTTTCACGAGGCGGTGTCAGAGGCAACGGACAACGACTTTGAAACAGGAACCGTTGTCAAAGAACTTCAGAAGGGATATACCCTGAATCAGCGGCTCCTTCGGCCGTCGATGGTGATTGTCAACAGAAAGACCGCGTAATGGGATCTTTAGAGGGCGCAATTCGCAAACAGCATGCGTGGCATGCGGTCTGCAAGGTACGTCGAAGAGATTTTGGGATATTTAGGAGGCGAAAAGCATGGGAAAAACAATAGGGATTGATCTCGGAACCACCAACTCCTGCGTTGCCGTTATGGAAGGTGGTGACCCTGTAGTAATTACGAATGCAGAGGGAAGCAGAACAACGCCCTCTATTGTGGCCTTTACCGACAGCGGCGATAGACTGGTCGGTCAGGCAGCCAAAAGACAAGCGATTACCAATCCAGAAAACACCGTTTTTGCAGTCAAACGGCTGATAGGGAGAAAATATGAAGCGTCTGAAGTGGTCAGGGATATAAAGGTCCTCCCTTACAAGATCGTGAACGCGGCGAATGGCGACGCCCACGTGTCGATCAAGGGAAAATCCTACAGCCCGGCAGAGATCTCTGCAATGATCCTTAGCAAGATGAAGGAGACGGCCGAGGAGTATCTCGGCGAGAAGGTGACCGATGCGGTCATTACCGTCCCGGCCTATTTTAACGACAGTCAGAGACAGGCCACCAAGGATGCCGGCCGCATTGCAGGTCTGAATGTGGAAAGGATCATCAACGAGCCGACGGCAGCAGCCTTGGCCTTTGGCCTCGATAAAAAAGGCGACAAGAAAATTGCGGTGTTTGACCTGGGCGGCGGTACTTTTGACATCTCTGTGCTGGAGATCGGTGAAGGGGTTTTCGAGGTTAAGTCGACCAATGGTGACACCCATTTAGGGGGCGAGGATTTTGACCTAAGGATCATCGATTACCTGGCAGACGAATTTAAAAAGGACCAGGGGATCGATCTTCGAAATGACAAAATGGCGCTTCAGCGGCTCAAGGAAGGCGCTGAAAAGGCCAAGATAGAGCTGTCGGGCTCACTGGAAACCGACGTGAATCTGCCGTTCATCACGGCGGATGCCAGTGGTCCCAAGCACATGAACATCAAGCTGACTCGTTCCAAGTTGGAAGCCCTTGTTGATGATCTCATTGAAAAGGTAGTGGGGCCCTGCAAGACAGCATTGAAAGATGCGGGCCTGTCGCCCGGGGACATTGATGAGGTGATCCTGGTCGGGGGAATGACCCGCATGCCCAAGGTCCAGGAGAAGGTGAAGGAGATATTCGGCAAGCAGCCCAACAAGGGGGTGAACCCCGATGAGGTGGTGGCCATCGGCGCGGCTATCCAGGGCGGCGTGTTGAAGGGAGAGGTGAAGGATGTGCTCCTCCTTGACGTTACGCCCCTGTCCCTTGGTATCGAGACCCTGGGCGGCGTTTTTACCAAGCTGATTGAGAAAAATACCACCATTCCCACCAAAAAGAGCCAGGTCTTCTCCACTGCCGCGGATAATCAGCCGGCAGTGGAAATCCATGTGCTCCAGGGAGAGCGGGAGATGGCGGCCTACAACAAAACCCTGGGCCGATTTCAGCTGGTGGGCATCCCGCCGGCCCCCAGGGGTGTTCCCCAGATCGAGGTGACCTTTGACATCGATGCCAACGGCATCGTGAGTGTTTCGGCCAAGGACCTGGGCACGGGAAAAGAGCAGTCCATCAAGATCACTGCATCGAGCGGCCTGAGCGAGGAGGAGATCCAGCAGCTTGTCAAGGACGCTGAGATGCACGCGGAGGAGGACAAGAAGAAAAGAGAACTTGTGGATGCGCGGAACATGGCCGATTCCCTCATCTACTCCACGGAAAAATCGGTGAAGGAGGTGGGCGACAAACTGGACGAGGGGACCAAGTCCACCATCAACCAGGCCATCGAGAATCTGAAAAAAGCGATGGAAGGAGACGATGCCGCGGAGATCAAGCGGCTCACTGATGAACTGACCCAGGCATCCCACAAACTGGCCGAAACCATGTATGCAAATGCCACAAAGGACCAGACCCAGTCGGGAGGCGGCCCGGGCCCTGAAACCGGTGCGTCAAAGGACGACGACGTGGTAGACGCTGATTTCGAGGAAGTGAAGAAGTGATCGGCAGATGTTTTTCAACAAAACAGGCTGCCTTCGCCCTTGCGGCGGGGGCGGCCTTTTTTGTGGCTGCATGTCAACTCGGGATCCATCGCCCTGTACCTGTTAACACAGATCGTGTGGGCTTGCTGATCCTGGGGAAGGCCTATGACAGGCAGGGCCAGACAAAGAAGGCCTTGGAGGCTTACAGGGCCTTTCTCAAGGATGCACCCAAAAATGAAAAAACAGCCCGCGTCCTGAGGCGCATGGCCGACATCTATCTCAAGCTCAATCAGCCCGCCAAGGCCCTGACGGTTCTGGAGGCCATTTGTGAGGACTATCCCGGGCTCCCGTGGCTGGTAGGGGTCCGGTACGACAAGGCCGTGATCCTTTCGCGCATCGGTGAACACAAGCGTTCGGCCGGGGAGGCCGTGTTGTGGTTGAAAAGATATTCCCACCATCCCCTGAAAAGGGATGTGTATATCCTCATAGGAGATGACTGCCATGCCATGGGCGACAAGGCAGAGGCCTTTCACTGGTGGCTGATGGCCAAAACCCTGTGGGAAGGCCCGTCGGAGGAGAGGGCTGCGCTTCATAGAAAACTAGAAGGACTCATAGCCACCAGCAGGCCGGTCTTTCTCCGCCAGTACGCAAGAGATGCTGAAGGGACCCCCTATGCCCCCGAGATCTATGATCGACTGGCCCGGATTTATCTTGAGGCAGGGGACCTGGAATCTGCGGAGGAGGCGGCAGAGGCCCTCATCCGTTCCACCACGGACCATGCCTGGGTCTCGA
>JAGHEC010000216.1 GCA_021159525.1 Deltaproteobacteria bacterium
CGAGGACAAACCGGGGACCCGCCCGAAGGGTGGGGTCTGAGTCGAGCGAAGCGAGCGAAGAAGAGACGGCACCCTCCCGGCAGTCGCGTCAGAAAAACCCTCCTGCCCCTATTTATTGAGCTATTACGAAAAATTCAGCGGATCAGCCTACATTGCCGGCCGTCACAGTGTCAAGGATTTTAATGGGTTTGTCCACCCCTTGTCAGGGCGTTGGTCAGGGCATGGGTACGGCACCCGGAGCCGGACCTGTCGCGTATGGAGCAAGGTTTGCGTCAAGCCAGATAGTCCTCTCGCAAAGGAGAAAAGACCTCGACCATGACCGAGTCATCGAGGACCTGCACGGCATGGGGGACAGACCCGGGAAGACACCAACTGTCGCCGGGTCCTGCCTCAAAAGACTCATTTCCCACTATTAATTTCATCCGTCCCGATATCAGATATCCGGTCTGTTCATGGGGATGGCTGTGCTCGGGCACTTTCACCCCTTTCGCGATCCTGAACTCGCACAGATGCGTCTTTTCGCCGTGTACCAGGGACCTGAATCGAACCCCCTCCGTCAGCAGTTTATACCCTGTTTCATCCCTTTGACAGAACATGCCCTTTCTCCTGTTTCAAAACCTGATGCTGTTTACGCTTTGCGGTTTATTGCCGGCCCCTGCGTTTTTTCTGTCAGTTTGTGGATGACCTTCCTGTCTGGTGGGGGAAAGGGGAGGCTTGAAAGGTCATGGGGCGCAACCCACCGTATCTCCTGGGATTCGAGGGCCAGGGGATTGCCCTTCACCCATGTGCAGGTGAATACGTGCAGCGTGATTGTTTTCTTTAAATATTCGTGTTCCACACTGAGGAGATGCTCCCCGATTTTTGCCTCAATCCCCAGCTCCTCCCTTATTTCCCGTTTAAGACATTCCCCGAGGTCCTCCCCCGCTTGCTGCTTGCCGCCGGGGAATTCCCAGAACCCTGCAAGATGGGTCCCCTTGGAGCGTCTGGATATAAGGACTCTGCCGTCCTTCCAGATGAGTCCCGCGGTCACATGTCGGTGCGGCTTTTTGTCTGAATCGGGTGACTGCATTATTCTCCCTCGGGTCGGCCGACCCCCTTCAGCCGCAATCTCAGATAGGCCTCCGAGGCTTCAGGGTGCTCCGGGGAGATCTCGATCACCCGTTGATAGGCCTTTGCGGCCCCGGCCGCGTCGCCGGTCTTTTCCCGGAGCCTTGCCAACTGCAGCCACAGCCCAAGGTTGTCCGGCCTCATGGCGAGGATCGCCTCCATCTCATGTATGGCCTCTGTTTCCTTGCCGGTCTGAAGATATGCGAAGACGAGGTATTCCCTCAGAACCGACCCCTGTGGAAAGATCGCCACGGCCTTTTTCATGATCCCGATCAATTTTTGGTAGGCCTTCCTGTCCCGCAGGCCCTCGAACATGTCGTGGAGGAGGGGGACGGCATCCTTCGGGCTTTGCAACAGGAGGGCCTCCATATGACGAATGGCCTCGTTATCCCTGCCGGCCTTTAGACAAGCGGAGATCAGATACATTCTCAGAGAGACCTGATCGGGATTCGCGTTTATACCCTTCTCCAACAGGGAAAACAGTCTCTCATAATCTTTTTTTTGGCTCAGGTACTGGTTGATAACGTCATAGACATCCGTCTCTTCTGGTCTCATCTTCGCAAGGATGACGGCCTCTTTAAACGCGTTGGCGAGATCCTTTTGCCGTGTGTAGATATCAAACAGGATCTCATGGACATTGACGTCTTCCGGATTGGACATCAGATAGGTCTTGAAATAGGGCAGGGCCTCCTTCAAATTGTTGGCCTCGTATTCAAGCGCCCCCAGGTTATAAGCCGCCGTATGGTTTTCCGGGGCAAGGGAAAGGATCTTCTGATAAACCGACCGAAGGGCCTTTTTGTTGCCTTCCTTTTCCAGGACATGGGCCATGAGCACGAGGGCCGTCATATCGTCCGGTTGCTGTTCCAGGATCGCGGACAGATGCTTTTGCGCCTTTTGCCATTCCCCCCCATCTGCCAGGCGCCGGGCCAGCTTCATCCTTGCCTCAAGGTCGTCCGATCTCAAGGTCACTGCATTGTCGAGATAAAAATCGGCCTTATCCTTCCGGCCGATCTTTTCATACAGATAGGAGAGGTTGTAGTGAAGGTTCGGGTCCCGCTGATCCAGCCTGGCAGCCTGAAGATAGGCGTCAATGGCCTTATTGTAATCCTGAATCATGGTATAGAGATATCCCATGCGCTTGTAAGTCTCCAGGCGATCGGCCTCCTTTGTCCGCTTCAACAAGAACTCATATTCTCGGATAGCCCCCCTCCAGTCCTTGATCTTTTCCAATGTCTCGGCATAGGCCTTCCTTGCCTTAAGATCATCGGGATTAAGCTCGATAAGCTGTTTGAGGGCCTGTGCCATCCCGGCCGAGTCGTTCATTTTCCGGTAGATGCCCAACAACTCGGTGACTGTGTCCCGATCCGGCTCCTCTTTAGCCATTTGCTCCAGGACGGCGGCAGCCTCTTTCCACTGCTCAAGGTTTTTGTGCTCGTCGATCAGGCGCCGGCGGATCAGGCCGTTATGAGGCAACAGACGCCGGCCGCGCTCGAGGAGCGCGATGCGCAGGTCCGGGTCGATGATGCGGTCCGCCTTTTCCAGCCAGTCTTCCGGATAGGGCTCAACAACCCAGATGACCTCTCCCAAATTCTCGTTGCGGTGCTTCACGCGAATCACGAACCGATAGCGATTAAAGGGATCCCTCTGAGACAGGAGCTGCGCAATGGGAAGGGTTTCGTACCGAAGGGCGTTCACGTCAAACCCTTCTGCAGACAGCCGGACATTCCAATTGAGAGGGATATTGGTGGATATGGAGAGGATCCGGACCCGGTCGCCGGGGTGAAGAGACAGGGTTTCGCCTGACGCGATGGTTCTGACATCGGCATTGACCTTGATTGTGAGGGACTCAAATCGGTAGACAACCCCGATCTTGTTTTGCCACAGCCACCAGCCGCCTGCTGCTGCGGCGACAGTCAGCAGGAGGATCAGACAGAATGTTCGCCTGCGTTCGGCCTGCTTTTTCTTGCTCTTTGTCAGCAATCGGCGACCTCAAAGGATGGGCGGCCCCTTTTTGGGGGATCCGTGAGGGATGCCTAACCCCTCCTTTTTTTGGACCGCTTCCCGAATTTGCCCTCCCAGATGAGAAGGACCGGGCTCGCCACGAAGATAGAGGAATAGGTTCCCACAAGTATTCCGACCAGCAGGGCAAATGCAAAGTCATGGATCACGCCCCCTCCCAAGATGAAAAGGGCCAGTACGACAATCAGCGTCGTGGAAGAGGTCAGGATGGTTCGACTCAGGGTTTCGTTAATGCTGATGTTCATGGTTTGCTCAAAGGGCCTCCTCCTGAAGCGCCTTAGATTTTCCCGTATCCGGTCAAAGACAATGATGGTATCGTTCAGCGAGTATCCGACAATAGTGAGAAAGGCCGCAATGATGGAAAGGGATATTTCCCTGTCGGTCAGGGCAAAGGCGCCTACCGTGATAATCACGTCGTGGATCAGGGCGATAATGGCGCCCAGGGCATATTTGAGGTTCAAAAACAGACAAAGGGCAAGTGTCACGATGAGGGCAACCAGGATCAGCCAAGTCACGCTGATGCCGAAGCGGGAGGTGATATAGACCACGAATGCCAGGGAAATGGCCATGATGATGGACATCAACCACTTGAGTTCAAAGCGCCCGGAGATGTAAATGGCAATGAACAGCAGGGCATAAAAGATGGCAAACAGGGCCTTTTGCCGCAGGTCATCTCCTACCTTGGGACCCACCATTTCCACCCGCCGGATGTCCACACCCTTTCCAAACTCGGCCTTCAGGGCCTCTTCCACCCGATCGCTCAGGCCGGTCAATTCCACGTCGGTCTGTCGGATTCGGATAAGGTATTCGGACTCATCTGTATCGCCGAATCCCTGGACGATGCTGTCTTCCAGTTGAACCGCGCGAAGGGCCTTTTTGATATCGGCCGACGACGTCTTTTGCGCTATCTTGACCTGGACCACTACACCCCCTGAAAAATCCACGCCATAGTTAGGCCCGCCTCTCCAGATGAGGATAAATACGGTGGTCAAAATCATCAGACCCGAAAAGACAAATGCCATTTTGCGCTTTCCAGTAAAATCTATGTTGATTCCTGGCTTAATAAATTCCATGAACTGGCTCCGCTTGAACGTTGGTGGTTCTCTTAAACCGCTGAACCTCTGAACCCGGTCCTCAGCCCTATATACTGATCTTCTTCATATTTCGCTGCACATACAGATAATCGAAAATAATCCGGGTGACAAATATGCCCGTAAAGAGGCTTGCCACGATGCCGATGCTCAGCGTCACCGCAAACCCCCGGATCGGACCGGTGCCGAACTGAAAAAGGACAAGGGCCGCAATAAGCGTGGTGACCTGGGCGTCCAGGATGGTGACAAGGGCCTTGCCGTATCCGCCTTCAATTGCAGCCCGGGAGGTCTTCCCCAGCCGCAATTCCTCACGAATTCGTTCAAAAATCAATACATTGGCATCAACCGACATGCCAATGGTCAGGATGATCCCTGCAATACCGGGAAGCGTCAGGGTGGCGCTGAAAAAGGCCAGCCCCGCCATGATGAATACCATGTTGAGGAGGAGGGCCAGATCGGCAATAAGTCCGGAAAGGCCATAATAGATCCCCATGAAGAGAATCACAACAGCGCCGCCGATGAGCACCGACTTGAAGCCCTTTTCAATGGAGTCTCTGCCCAGGGAGGGGCCAACGGTCCGCTCTTCAATAATTTTGACTGGTGCAGGAAGCGCCCCGGCCCTCAGTACGATTGCCAGGTCCCTGGCCTCGTCCATGGTAAAGCGGCCGGTGATCTGGGCCTTGCCCCCGGAGATCTTATCCTGGATCACGGGGGCTGAATTGACCTTGTTGTCCAGTACAATGGCCAGCCGCTTCTTGATGTTCTGCCCGGTGACCTGCTCAAAGATCCTGGCCCCCCTTGCATCAAAGGAAAGAGACACATAGGGTTCATTGTACCGGCTGTCAATCTGGACCCTGGCATCGGTGATATATTCGCCGGTAAGGGCCGTTCGTTTTTTAAGGAGATAAGGGATCCTGGTCTGTCTGCCGGTCTTGGGATCAATGGTTGCCTGGTAAAGGATTTCATCGCCGGGAGGGATTTTCCCCTGGAGGGCCTCCTCCACGCTGTTCTCGTCATCCACCAGCTTGAACTCCAACTGGGCTGTCTTGCCGATAAGGGCGATGGCCCTTTTAGGATCTTTGACGCCCGGAAGTTGAATCAACAGCCTGTTATCTTCCTGGGGACGGATGTCCGGTTCGCTGACCCCGAACTGGTCGATCCGATTCCGAATGGTTTCCAGGGCCTGGTCAACCGCCATTTTCTTGATCCGGTCTCTGGCCTTTGCATCCAGTACCAGTTGAAAGGCCGGTTTTCCCTCCCTGTCAGGGAGCGATTTCACCTCAAAATCGGGATAATCAGCGGCTGCGAGGTCCATAAACAGGTCCCTGTCCTTGGAACGCATAAGGACAATATCCACCCCTTTGAGGCCGTCCCGTTTCAGGTCAACATACCGGAGCTTGTCCTCCCGAAGGTCCCTTTTCAGGTCTTCGACGACCCGTTCGAGGTGACTTTCCACAGCCTTGGATGCCTCTACTTCCAGGACAAGATGGATGCCCCCTTGCAGGTCAAGACCGAGACGAATAGCGTCTTTAGGGAGAAAGCCGGACCACCATGCCGGAAGCTCTCCGCTCAGAGACGGAATCAGATAAATCACTGCCCCTAAAATTGCTGCCAAGGCGACGATACTGCGCCATCTTAAGCTTTTTAACACGTACGACTCCCAGGTTTAAATTAAATGTCCTAAGCGGTTCAGACTTAAGTAACTGACATTGGGTTTGAATCAACCGCAAAAATTCGGTCTTGGCCTACGGTTGTTCCCTGCCGATGATGCCGGCAATGGATCCTCTCGACACCTTGACCCGGACCTTCGGGGCAATCTCCATGGTCACCACATCGTCGGTCAGACCGGTGACAACCCCGTGAAGCCCGCCCGAACTCACCACCCGGTCTCCCTTTTTAATGGATGCGAGCAATTGTTTGTGTGCCTTTGCCTTTTTCTGTTGCGGTCTTATGAGCAAAAAATAAAAGATTGCGAACATTAGAATGAGGGGGATAAAGGCGCCGAATCCACTTCCTTCTCCGCCGGTTCCGCCCTGGCCGCCCGTCCCCATGGCATACGCCAAAAAATCCATCATAGAACCTCCTTTCGAACCACTCTGTTTTCCTGATTTCCATAAAATGTCGCCCGAAACTCCGGAAACGCGTTTTCTCGGACAACGGTGCGGATATTCGCCATCAAGCGGGAATAATAAGCGATATTGTGGATGGTGTTCAACCGGTAAGACAATATCTCCCTCGCCATGAACAAATGTCTCAGATAGGCCCTCGAATAGTGCGTGCAGGTATAGCAGTCGCACTGCTCATCCACCGGCCTGTCATCTTCTGCATACCTGGCGTTTTTAATGTTGATCCTGCCTGACGAGGTGAAGAGGGTCCCGTTTCTGGCATTTCGCGTGGGCATGACACAGTCGAACATGTCAACCCCCATCCTGACCGCCTCCACAATGTCTTCCGGGGTCCCGACCCCCATCAGATAGACCGGTTTTTCCAGAGGGAGAAAATCCACGGTCTGGCGAATGATCCGTTCCCTGGCGGCGCGGTCTTCTCCAACCGAAAGGCCTCCCAAGGCATAGCCGTCAAACCCCATGTTGACCAGGTCCCGGGCGCTGATTTCCCTCAGATCAGGGTACATCCCCCCCTGAACAATCCCGAATAGTGCCTGATCGTTGCGCTTTTTTCGCTCCAGACACCTGCGGGCCCAGGAGGTGGTCAATTCAACAGACCTTTGTACATACGCGTACTCGGCAGGATAGGGCGCACATTCATCAAAGGCCATAATGATGTCGGCGCCCAAGGCCTCCTGGATCTCCATGGCCTTCTCCGGACCAATGAAATGCCTGGACCCATCGATGTGGGACTGAAAAACGACTCCCTCATCTGTGAGGTTCCTGAGTGGTGTCAGGCTGTAGACCTGAAACCCTCCGCTGTCTGTCAGGATCGGCCGGGGCCAGTTCATGAATCCATGCAGGCCCCCCAGTCGACCGATAACCTCGTGGCCAGGTCTGAGATAAAGATGATAGGTATTGGCCAGGATGATCGCGACGCCTGCCTCAATCATATCTTCGGGCGATACGGCCTTCACTGAACCCTGGGTCCCGACCGGCATGAACACCGGCGTTTCAAAAAGCCCGTGGGCCGTCCGGATCTTGCCGGTCCTGGCCCTGCAATCTCCGGCCCTGTGCGTAATCCTGAATTCCACATGCTTCCAAGGCGGCCTCACGGCCGCAACCAAACAGGTTTCACCCAACAAAACCCAAAACCATCCCCCCCTGCATGGAGGGTCACTGCCTCCCCTCCAAGACGGGACAAAAACCGGTTACAGCTCCTCAGAACGGCAGCAGAGCGTTCGAATTCTTTCTGATCCAGCCCCAAGGACAAACCCTCATAAGACGGTAGTCCTTTGCTGCCTTTCCATAAAGACTATTACGAGTCTCGGGGCGGCCGCCGAGCGCTACGTATCCATTTTGTTGTCCCGCCGGTGAAAAGTCCACCCAAAGCGCCACAACGCTATGCCCGTGCAGGTATGGGGGTCACTGCCTCCCCTCCAAGACGGGACAAAAACCGGTTACAGCTCCTC
>JAGHEC010000308.1 GCA_021159525.1 Deltaproteobacteria bacterium
CCTGCCAAGGCCAATTGAGCGTTCTTGCCAAGACTTTCGTCCCGTGGATCTGCGATGGCAGAAGGAAGTAACATGGGTAACAAGGCAATGGCGGGCAGGCTTGCCCCTTCAGCATTCCCGATTTCGTCGAGCTGCGGCTTCCCCCACTGATAAGTCACAAAGAGACGGCGCCCTCCGGGCAGTCGCGTCAGAAAAACCCTTCTGCCCCATTTATTTAGCTGATACGCCCAATCGCTCAATGGGGCCACGACATGATTTGCCAGTACCCGAACACGGCCCAGAACCATAAAACCAACCATGCCAGGATGGTCACGGGGAGCCCGTATTTTACGAAATCGAAGACATCCAATAGCCTTTCCCCGGTTTCGGGGTCCTTCCCCATTCCGAATGCGATGGCGTTGTTGGGGGTGCCGACCACCAGGAAATTGGCAAAGGAAGAGGAGAACGCACAGGCAAGGCCCACCTTCCACACATGCACATGGGCCAGAGTAGCCATGGGGAGGATAATGGGCCCTAACGCCGCAACCGTTGCCCCGTCGCTCATAAAGTTGGTCATGGTCCCTGTCAGGAGGCTGACGCCTATGGCCAGCATATCGCCCCGGGCCATGAAGTCAGGCAACAGGCCCACGAAGGTGTTTGCCAGCCAGAGGGCCCCGCCGGTAAACTTGAGTCCCACGCCCATCGCGCATGCGGCCGCATAAAGCCCGACCACGTCGAATGCTACACCGCTCTGGATATCGTCCCAGTCGACGATACGGCACAGGAACATGGCAATAACGGCAAAGAGTGTGATCCCTCCCAGACCGTATTGTTTCCCCAGAATAATCCAGCCCGCGACCAGCAGGACCAGGATGATCGCCATCGCGGCCTCTTTTCCCCCGAATTTGGGCATTCTGGCCACCTCCGCCTTCACGACCTGGCTCGGGTTGACGTCTTTTACCTTAAAGCTTGGCTTGCAGCGGATATACATGTAGGTGCCTATGACTACGGCCATGAGGGGGACAAACGGCATCCCGAACTTCATCCATTCCACAAAAGATATGGGGGACCCGTACTCCATGAGGTAGCCCACCATGATGGCATTCCGGCCGCCTGCCGCGGGTGACCCCGGGCCGCCGTGATTAGCGGCAAAGCATACACCCAGCAGAAGGAAGACGGCCAGGGCCCTGTCCTTTTCCACCCCGTACATCTTGCAGGTTACCTTGTATACGCCCATCAGGACGGGGATCAGGAGGGCCACCAGCGCATGCTCGGAGAGAAAACCGGCACAAACGGCAAGCGTGGGAAGAAAAATAAAGGCAAACCCCTTGGCGCTCTTGATCCGGCTCAGAAGTATGAGCCCGATACGCTTGTCAAGACCGGTCTTGGCTACACCGACGGCCACCGCCAGGATGCCGAAGATGAAAAACACGGCGTCCTTCATATAGGCCTTTGCGATTTCATTGATGGGAAGGATGAAGAAAAAATACATCATCACCCCTACCAGGATGTCGGTTCCTCCGATCGGCAGGGCCTCTGTTCCCCACAGGAAGGCCGCCACGAACAGGATACCCACCATAATCTTGGCCATCTGAGCGACCTCAGTGTTGGTGAGAAGAGGGCCGTCTTTTGAGCGAAGTTTTTTGTTGACCGTTTCTGTTATGGTGTTGCATTTCGAGCCTAGTTTGTAGCCGGGGGGATGGTTGCTGCTCACGAGGTTGATTATGCTCTGTGGGGGCGGGGTGACAGCAAGAGCTACAAAAAAAAGTCCGGCAATCAACAACAGTATGGGCTTGAATCCCGGTTTGCTGGCCCAGAAGTTAGATGAATGGCTGGTGTCAACTGACGTATTATGGCCCATGTCTTCCTCCTTGGTTTGCTTCTCGTAAATACCCTGTAAGCGACGGCGGCATGAGATCCGCCTAATGCCGCCAGGCTGCATACTCCATGATCAAGGCAATGACCATGCCAGAGCACAGGTTGCGGAAGCTATGGACTAACCAACTGAAAAAAATGATATTAGAAGTATAAAAAACCGCGCGCGGGCAGGCTGTTTGCCGAGACTGTATGTCAATATTCTTTACAGATTGTAAAACGGACGCTGGATGATGGTCGGAAGGAAGTGGACGTCCTCCGGAATGGTGGATTCGTTGTTGCTGATTGCCAAGCGCTTGTTTTTCAAGTTAACAGACCTTATTGAGTTCTGTGTGCGCTCTGTCTTCCGATTCTCGGATTCTCCTTTTCGGCGAGGGCGCGGGCAAAGCAAAGATCCCACAGGACGATGGGTTGAATGGTCGCCGGGCCGACCCATCCTATGGGAAAAATGCTTGCACGCAATGCAAAGCGATATTCTTCCAGCCTGCTGCGCCCCCATATCCGCAAGAGGGGGCGGGGGCCGGCAGGGCTGTTTGCAGCGCCATGCTCGAACAATGGTCAGGCGATCCCGCCGGCCTTCCTGACCAAGAGCGTGGCCTCCGCCTTTCGGATCCGTTCTTCCTGTTCATCTTTGCGTTTCCTGGCAGCCTGCAGCTTGGCGGTAAGATCGTCGAACTCGGCCGGCTTCATGAGGTAATCAAAGGCGCCCAGCTTCATCCCCTCCACGGCTGTCTCTGTGCTCCCGTGTCCTGTGAGCATGATCACCTCGACCAGGGGAAAGCGCTTCTTGATCTCTCTGAGCGTCTCGATCCCGTCCATTCCCGGCATCTTGATGTCAAGGATTACTACGTCGATCGGGATCTGTTTAAGGGTATCGAGACATTCCTTTCCACTGTACGCGGGCGTGACCTTTTCACCGGCATCCTGCAGCCTTAATGAAAGCATTTCCACAAAGTCCTTTTCATCATCGACCAGAAGCACTCGTGTAGGTATCTTGATCATGGCTTGTTTCTCCTTTTTGAGTCCGTTGCGCATGGATTTCTGCCAGCGCTCATTCAGTCTGTTTTTTCCGGAGATTGCCAGGGTTTTATGAAACTTTCACGCCTGAACTCCGGAACAATAAAAGGGCTAACCCTCAACGTTGACAAGCCATGCCCCGGGGTTATCTGAGGCATCGGGCATATCTTCCATTTCGGGATGCAAGGGAAGCCTTATCTCAAAGGCCGATCCTTTTCCAAATTCACTTTTTACGTTAATGGCGCCGCCCAGTTTTTCTATAATGCCCCGGGTGACGAACAGGCCCAACCCCGTGCCTTCGCCGGGAGGCTTGGTGCTGAAAAAGGGCTCAAAGATCCTCGCCAGGTTTTCCCTCGGTATTCCCTGCCCCGTGTCTTGAACCGTGATTAGCGCTCCCTCGTTCGTCGGCCGAATCATTACGGCGACGGTCCCCCCGGGGCCGGCGGCATATACCGCATTGGTCAGGAGATTGATAAGGACCTGTCTCAGTTTATAGGGATCCGTCCATATGCGTTTCACGTCCGGCCGTGAATCAATCATGATCCGGACATCCTTGGCCGAAGCGTCCTTGCAGACCAGATCTACGGTTTCACGCGCCAGTTCCTCCGGATTGACCTCGGACACGAGGGAATCGGTTTGCTTGACCGATTCCAGAAGTTGGAGGGTAATCCTCCTGATCCTTTCCACCCCCTTTTGTATCTTGCTCAGCCCCAGTTCCAGATCGGACCGTCTAGGCATGTCTTTCAACTCATCCTTGTGAAGAATGGATAGTATCCATCCGGCCGATTCCTTGATAATGGCCAGGGGATTGTTGATCTCGTGGGCCACCCCTGCGGCCAGGGTGCCGAGAGAGGCCAGCCGCTCGGTGGCGATCATCTGCTGCTCCATGCTAGCCCGGAATGCGGCCTCCCGTTCTTTCTCCTCTTCCCTGATGATCTTATCATAAGCCTGGTTGATCTTGGTCAACAGGTGTTCCAACTCGATCGGCTTGCTCAGGTAATCAAATGCCCCCCTCTTGATGCCCTCCACCCCGTCCTGTGCGCAGGCGTGCCCGGTAAGCATGATAACCTGAGTCCGGGGATGTCTTTCCTTGATGTGGCGAAGGGCCTCGATTCCATCCATGCCGGGCATCTTGACGTCCAGGACCACAATGTCCACCGGCTCTTTTTCAAGCATGCTCAGGCAGTTTTCGCCGTTCGAAGCCTGCCTCACATGCATCCCCCGTTTGGCCAGACGTTTGGCAACCGTCTGTCGGAAGTCTTCTTCATCATCCACCAGGAGGATACGGATCGGTTCCATAGGAAGTGTCTGATATTGAAAGTTGAAAGCTCGAATCCTGAAACAAAGCCCAATCACTCCGAACAACCCAACAAGCTTGGTGGACCGGCAAGCCTTGCCCGGTGTTATACCAGACCCAAAATTCTCCACCAGACCGCGGCGACCAAAATCAGGATCAGGAGGAGGAGGGGCGTTGCTACCAGCCCGGCCTTTGTCAGATCCGATGCCTTAAAATAGCGGTAACTGTAGGCAATGGCATTGGGCGGACATCCAATAACCAGGAGCATGGCAAAGGAGGTGCTCGTTCCGAGACAAAGCGCGATCACCCTGGGATCCACCCCCTCCAACTGGGCCATGGGAATGACAATGGGCAGTATCAGCGCAGCGGCCGCCACATTGGCCATGGCATTGGTGACCAGGGCCCCAAAGACCCCGACCCCTACAAAAAGGAGGAGCCATCCGCCCCCCTGGACCAGCGGAAAGAACAGGTTGGCGAAATAGGTGGCTGCGCCCGAATATCCCATAGCGAGACCCAGAGATATCCCGCCTCCGAATATGAACAGCGCAGTGCCCCACTCCAGGTTTTTGTGAATATCATCCCATTCCAGGACGTCGAACAGGACCAGCGCTCCCACACCGAGCATGCCTGTGACGGAATAGTGCATGCCGTGAATTTCCTTGGTCAACCAGGTCAGGAAGGTAAGGCCGATGATGATTATAGTCCTTTTTTCCAAGGCGGTCCAGGCCCCGAGGCTTTCGTCAAAGTCGGGGAGTTTGAACTTGGGATCCGGCCTGAATACGAAATAGACAATAAGCACGGCCGCGGGCACAGTCAGGATGGCCGCGGGCATGGCAAATTTGATCCAGTCGAAAAAGCTGAGCTCGATCCCGGTGAATTCCTTGAGAAACGCGGCGGACACCATGCATCGTCCGCCCCCTACCAGGGTGCCCATTCCCCCGCAGGAGCAGGCAAAGGCAAGAGAGAGCATCATGAATTTGGCCGTATTGGTATGCGGTTCGATCCCGACAGCCCGCATCAGAGGGAGCATGGTCACGATGCCGATGGCCACTGCAGCCGCATCGTGCATGAATGAAGATGCGATCCCGAGCCCTATCGCAATAATAAAGGTGAACCGGACCACGCTGTTTCCTGCCTTCCGGATAATATAGTACCCCAGCCGTTTGGTAAGCCCGGCCTTGTCCAGCGAGATGGCAAAGATCAGACAACACATGATGAAAATGACTACGGGGTGCATATAGGGCGCCCATGCCTCTTTCACGTTGGTGATGTTCATGATCACCAGAAAGACGCCGATCAGGATTGCAGTGATCTCAAGCGGAATCGGCTCCACAATAAAGAGAAAGATCAGAACCGCCAAAACACCCAGAAACCGCTTGGCCCTGGGCGACAGACCATTGACGTATTCGACATCGACCCCTTTCAGATCCAGGCTGTCGGCCTTTTTCGTCAAGAAGAGCGCGGTAGATGTCTCTGCCCCGGGCTCCCTGGCCTCGACAACATATCCGTGGTCTTTTTTTTCAGAGACCAGGCTGAAGTTCTGGTCAATATGCTGGAGCAGTTTCTGATCCAGATCCCCGGTGATTCTGAATTTTGTTCCTTCAGGTCGTGGCAACAACAGGACAACAATGCCGAGAGCGAAC
This sequence comes from Deltaproteobacteria bacterium, assembly GCA_021159525.1. Lineage (GTDB taxonomy): Bacteria > Desulfobacterota > DSM-4660 > Desulfatiglandales > Desulfatiglandaceae > AUK324. Next base: position 5,812 of record JAGHEC010000308.1, read on the forward strand.
GCCAAACAGAGCTGGAACCCCTTTGATTTCAACACGATCTCTTCTCCTCTCCCCACTGCGGCCGGCAACCCGCCGCACGCGGTTTGCAATTTAGAATCCTTATTTGCAACTTCTCTGCAACGTGCAAAGAAGTCTGTCAGTGGAGGTCTCTGCCTCCCCTCCATGACGGGACAACAAAATGCGTACGGAGCGCTCGGCGGCCGCCCCCTGAC